>CALWEE010000056.1 GCA_944376975.1 uncultured Lachnospiraceae bacterium | reverse complement strand
TCCGTTACGGCCTGACAAGAGATTTTGTCCGCTGCATCGAGGCGGTGCTGCCGGATGGATCGATCATGGAATTTTCATCAAACGTGGTAAAAAATACGACAGGCTACGATATAAAGGATCTGGTCATCGGTTCGGAAGGAACGCTGTGCATCCTGACGCAGGTCACGCTGAAGCTGCTTCCGGCGCCCACCTGTTCCGCGACGCTGGTCATGCCGTTTGAAAGCCTGGAAATGTGCGCCGATATGGTGCCCAAAGTGCTGGAACTGCCTTTTGTTCCCACGGCCATCGAGTTTTTGGAGCGGGAACTGATCGAGATCGTGGAGCGGACGCTGAACAAGCCGTTCCCTGTGCAGCAGGGCGAGGCGGTGCTGATCGTCATGTATGACGCGTCCAGCGCCCAGGAACTGGACAGCGCGGTGGAAGCCGCGTCGGAGGCCGCCCTGGCCAACGGGGCGTTTGACTGCTTTATCGCGGATACGCCGGAACGGTCGGCCACCGTCTGGTCGGTCAGAGGCGCCATACTGGAAGGCATGAAGGCGGATTCCGTATCCCAGGAAGAATGTGACGTGGTCGTACCGCGGGCGCGTATCGCCGAATATGTCAAAGCGGCGAAACGGATCGCGCTGTCCCACGGTATTCGGGTCGAGCCCTGCGGCCATTGCGGCGACGGCAACATCCATACAGAGATGCTGCGGGGTCCGGAGATGAGCGATGAAGAATGGAAGACGGCGACCCACGCCTGCCTGACGGAACTTTACGCTTTGGCCAAAGAGCTGGGCGGGCAGCTTTCCGGCGAGCACGGTATCGGAAACGGCCGTCTGGAATTCCTGAAAGATTTCGTCGGGCCGCGGATGATCGCGCTTTACAAGTCCATCAAGCTGGCGTTTGATGACAAACTGATCCTGAATCCGGGCAAAGTGATCGAATTTCGGGATGAGCAATAAAAGAGATTAAGGGAGTTATGAAAAATGAGCAATAAAAGATCGCTTCTTGTTGACAAGAATAAAATGCCGCTGGTCATGGGTATGGCGTTCGTGGCGTTTACGACTCAGTTTGGCGGAGGCTTCGCCTCCGGCGCCCAGATCTATCAGTATTTTATCAATTACGGCATCTGGTGCCTGTTCCTTCCGATCCTGACCCAGGGGCTGTATTCCATATTTTTCTGGTATGGCATGCGCTACGCGTATAAGCACAAAACCTATGATTACCGGAGCTTTTCAGACAGCGTGTATGGAAAGACCCGCCATGTCATGTCCAACCTTTATGAGATCTGTTACCTGATCATGATCGGTACCGCGTCGGCAGCGGCATTTGCCACCGGCGGTTCCACGATCAGCACGTTGTTCAATATACCTTACTGGTTATGTACGGTCATCGTGGCGGCCTTCATCTTCCTGATCGCCCTGTTCGGAACGGAAGTGGTAAGAAAATGCGCGTCCACGTTGAGCGTGCTGATCATCATCGGCCTGATCGTTGTCCTTGTGCCGAATATCATCGCCCAGTGGGATTCCATCGTGGAAGGCGCGGGACGCATGGCCGGCGGCGAGATGACGGTCCTTTCCAAAGAGTCCGGCGCGTTCGGCCCGGCCCTCTGGTCCGCTGTCCTTTATTTCTTCTTCCAGCTGGCGTCGGTTTCCGTTATGTACCAGCATGTGGAACCGGTCACCGATCCGAAGCAGATCAATAAGGCGGCAGTCGGTATGTTCATCTGCAACTTTTTTGCCATGGAGCTTTCCATCATTGGCCTTCTGGCTGTTTCCTATGTGGCGGAACTGGCGACAGCGTCCGTTCCCATGCTGGTCCTTGTGCAGAACGGCGTGGGCGCCGGCGTGCTGACGCCGATCATTTCCCTGCTGATCATCCTGGGAGCCATTTCCACAGCGGTCAATATGATCTCCGGTATCGTTACCCGGTGCGTCAACGCGGTGGAACGGCGTATCGACTCGCCTGAGAAGAAAAAGAGCGGCCATCTGGCGCGGAACGCGGTTTTCACGCTGATCTTTACGTTCCTTGCTTTTGCCATTGCCCAGTTCGGCCTGATGACGGTCGTAAGCAAGGGTTATTCGTATCTGGGATACGCTTCCCTGATCACCTTGTTCATACCGTTCGTGATCCGTATGATCCGCTTCCGGTTTAAAGATATTTAAAGTGAGTTGTAAAATAAAGGGGCTGCCTCAAGGCGGCCCCTGGATCGTGTCAGGAGGGTATTTCATTGGGCAGGATAAGAGTTATAAAGAAAAAGGATGAGTGGAGCCGGGAATATGACGTGGGCGATATTTTCCAGATCGAAGGCGTCTGGTATGGCGGCGTCCACATCACCGGAAAGACCGGCGTGCCGGTCTCTCTGGATAAAGAGGAATATATGGAGCTGGATACGGAGCCGGAGCCCGAAGAAAAAGACGTGCCCGGGCGGGATATCCGGGTGGGCGATATCGCGCGCCATTTTAAAAGGGAGTGGGTGTCGCCGGCCACATCGGAATATCTGTACAAAGTGCTGGCCTTTGCCCGACATACGGAAACCGGCGAAAGACTGGTCATTTATCAGGCGCTGTACGCGCCGTTTAAGGTGTGCGCCCGGCCCTATGACATGTTCATGAGCGAAGTGGACCGGGAAAAATATCCGGATGTAAAGCAGCGTTTTCGATTCGAGAAGATCTGATTGGGCAAAATGCACAAAAAAAGAATGGACAAAATATATGTTTTGTCAAAAATATAAAAAGTATTGACAAGGAAACTGTTTTGTATTATTATACTGCCTAAGAAAATAAATTTCAGAACAGAAATATATAGGCTTGTTACTTAATCTAAGCTATTAAGGCAAATTCTATGATACGGCTGTTAGAGACAGCGGCCGTGTATAGGGTTTGCCTTTTTTTGTGCGCAGTCGGCATAAAAAGGGGATGGTATGGAGAAATCAAACATATATGTTCCTGTTCGGGGAAGGAGGGAAAAAGATGGGAAAAGATCGTGGACAGGTCCTGATCGTTGATAAGGTTGTGAATAACAATATCGTGATAGCGAAAGACTTCCGCGGCCGGGAAGTTGTCGCTATCGGGAAAGGATTGGGATTTCGCAAGAACAAAAACCAGCCGGTCTATCCGGATGAGATCATGAAAACCTACGTGCTGGTCGATCAAGCGGGCAGCGGCGTGTTCACACTGTTTGAAGAAGTGCCTTTTGAAGTGATCGAGACAGCGCAGAAGATCATCGATCACGCGCAGGAACATCTTAAAGGTACATTCAATGTCAATCTGCTGATCAGTCTGGCGGATCATATCAATTTCAGCATGATCCAGTACCAACGGGGAAATGAGGCGCCGAAACTGGTCAATGAAGAAGTCAAGCGTTTCTACAAAGAGGAATATCAGGTTGGTCAGGACGCTGTCAAGATGATCAATGAAAGATTTGGTATCACCCTTCCGAAAGAGGAAGCGACATCCATCGCGTTTCATCTGATCACGGCGACAGAGAATAAGTCCAATCATCAAACGTTGGCGATCATGAAAGCGGTTTCAGATATCGTAAAGATCGTGGAAGATCATATGAAAGTCACGTTGGATGAAGACTCCCTTACTTATTCCAGGTTTATCATCCATTTAAAATTTTTTCTTAAAAATATTTTATCGCATCAGGTTGTACAGGGTGTGCCGGGCATGGAATTTTTACTCGATCAGATCCGAACGGAATATACAGACGCGATCGGATGTGTCCGGAAGATTTCCGACTATATCGTGAAAAAATTCAATTACATGTGCAGCGACGAGGATTGCATATACCTTATGCTCCATATTGTACGCCTGTATGAAACGACAAAAAACTAGACGGAGGGATCCATATGGCAAAAATCGATTATAAAGATTTATCGGAAAAGATCATGGCGAATATTGGCGGTGAGAAAAATGTCAAGTCGGTGACGCATTGCGTGACACGGCTGAGATTTTATCTGCATGATCGGAAGATATGCAATGATGAAGCGATCAAAAAGTTTCCCGGTGTTCTGGGGGTTGTTCAGGGAAACGGACAGTATCAGATCATCCTTGGAGAGCATTTGTTCAATGTTTATGACTATATCGTCAAAAATTATCCGGTCGAGACAGAAGACGCCATTGATGAGAATCTGGATGAAGATCTGATAAAAAGCAGTGAAAAAAAGGATTTTAAATATTATTTCAGCAAGATGATCCTTTTTATGGGTCAGGCGATGACGCCGTTCATCACGGTTGTTTATGGCGCCGGTATGCTTCGGGTCGTACTTTCGCTCGTCAGCTATTTTGCCCCGGCAGCGGCGGAAAGTTCTACATATCAGCTGTTTGATTTTATGTCCCAGGCGCCCTTTTATTTCATGCCCATCCTGGTGGCGTACGGTACATCCCGGGTGCTGAAAGCCAACCCGGCGTTTTCCATCGCCATGGCAGCGGCGCTGTTGTATCCCAATTTTGTGACGATGATGGGCGCCGGCGAATCGGTGACGATGCTGGGGCTTCCGGTCTATCTGACGACTTACGGGAGCACGCTTCTGCCGGGTATCTTTTCGGCTGTCCTGGTTGCTTATCTGGAGAAGTTTTTCTATCGCGTCATACCGGGAATGTTAAGATCCGTATTTGCTCCGCTTTGCGTTTTCCTGATCGGATTCCCGCTGACGGTACTTATACTCGGTCCCGCGGGAGCGGTCGTTGGTTCCTGGATCGTGGCCGGCATCGTGTGGATACAGGCGCATGTAGGCGGATTCGCGCCGGGCATTATCGCGGCAGCGCATCCTTTCCTCGTTATGATGGGCGTAAATATGCTCATGGTAGCGCCTATGACGGAATTACTGGCAAGAATGGGATACGACAACGTATTCCGTCCGGGATGGATCTTGCATAATATTTCGGAAGGCGGTTCCTGTCTGGCCGTGGCGGTACGGACAAAAGATAAAGACCTGCGTACGGCGGCGCTTTCAGCCGGGATCGGCGCTGTTGTCTCCGGCGTATCGGAACCTGCTCTTTACGGCGTGAACCTGCGCCTCAGAAAACCGATGATCGGACTGGTGCTTGGCGGGCTTGCCGGCGGCGCGGTAGCCGGATTCATGGGAGCGAAAGCGTTCAGCATGGGTTATTCCAGTATCCTGGGCGTTGTTATTTTTGAGCAGACCATGTTCGCCATCATAGCCGGCGTTGCCGTTTCCTTCGCGGTATCCTTTTTGGTCACGCTGTTTCTTTATAATGGGAAAGAAGGAAAATAAAGGATGTTTGGTTTTAAGAAGAAAGCATCGCTGCCTCCCGGGAGTGTCGCGGCAGTCGTAAGCGGGAAGATCATCCCTCTCGAAAGCGTGAAAGATGAGGCGTTCGCGAAAAAAATGATGGGAGATGGCGCGGCCATCCTTCCCGAAGACGACTATGTTGTCGCGCCGTGCGACGGGACGCTCACCATGATCTATCCGACGCTGCACGCGTTTGGCGTGACAAGCAGCGACGGGGTGGATATCCTGGTCCATATAGGCATCGATACAGTAAATCTGAAAGGGAAAGGGTTCAGGCGTATCGCCGAGGAAGGGCAAAAAGTCCATACAGGCGATAAGATCATAAAGATGGATTTCCATGAACTGGAAAGCCGGGGCGTGGATATGACGACGATGATCCTTTTCCCGGGTCATACGGCCGGGCTGGATATCAAAAGAGAAGGCCATGCCAGCAGAGGGAAGACCGTAGTGGCCGCGTATACTTTATAAAGACGTTCAGAAAGAACAGGAGGAGACGGATATGAGATCAAGTAAAGACGTGAGAATACAGGAAGGATTTCCGGAAGGATTTTTATGGGGAGGCGCGACGGCGGCCAATCAGTATGAAGGCGCCTATATGGAAGACGGGAAACTGCCGTCCGTAGCGGATGTGCAGCCCCACGGCGTATTTGGCTATCCGGACCGGAACGCCAGATTTTATCCGACACACGGCGGGATCGATTTTTATCATCATTATAAAGAAGATATCGCCGAATTTGGCGCCATGGGATTTAAGGTCTATCGGACAAGCGTGGCCTGGACGCGGATCTTTCCGACAGGAGAGGAAGACGCGCCCAATGAGAAAGGCCTTGAATTTTATGACAATATGTTCCGGGAGCTTCAGAAAAACGGAATGGAGATCATGATCACCATATCGCATTATGAAATGCCGCTGCACCTGGCCGATAAGTATGGCGGATGGAAAGACCGGCGGATGATCGATCTTTACATAAAATTTGTCACGGCGATGGTGAAACGGTGGAAGGGCATCGTCAAATATTGGCTCACATTCAATGAGATCGGAAACAATATACATAAAATGGAATGGATGACGGCGGGGATCGATCCGCTCAACGACACACTCCAGGATGTGTATCAGGCTTCCCATCATCAGTTTGTGGCCAGCGCGCTGGCGGTCAAGACGATCCATGAGATCGATCCGCAGGCGAAAGTGGGTTCGGTCATCGAGTATAAGACCATTTATCCCATGAGCTGCGATCCGAAAGATTCTCTTGTGGTATGCCAGGAAAAACAGAAAGGCTATTTCTTTTCAGACGTGCAGGTGCGGGGGAAATATCCGGGATATGCCTGGGAATACTTCCGGGATAACGATATCGAGATCCAATACACAGACGAGGATATGGAGCTTATCGCCAAATATCCGGTGGATTTCCTGAGCTTTACGTATTACCGGTCCCGCATCGCGTCCAAAGATTATGTGGAATCTGTCCAGAAAGAAACCAATACATCCGATAAAGAAGTAGAAGGCGATACATCTTATCGGGGCGACGCGAATATCGTCAATACAGGGAAAACAAATCCGTATCTTAAGATCACGCCGTCGGGCTGGTCGGTGGATCCGGATGGGCTGTATCTGGCGCTGGAGGATCTTTACGGGCGATATCAGGTTCCGATCTTTATCGCGGAAAACGGACTGGGCGTGAAGGAAGAATTAAAGGATGGGACGGTGGATGATACCTACCGGATGGAATTTTTAAGAGACCACATCCTGGCCATGAAGAAAGCGATCCGAAATGGTGTGGATCTGTTTGGATATGCCTGGTGGGGGCCGATCGATCTGGTATCCAACGGTTCGGGACAGATGTCCAAGCGTTATGGATTTATTTATGTGGACCGGAATGACGCGGGAGAAGGCACATTGAAACGGTATCGAAAGAAATCGTTCTACTGGTATAAAAAGGTGATCGCGTCAAATGGCGAAGACTTAACCATAGATAGATAATGACCTCAAAAGCGGGGCTGCCCTTATGGGCGGCCCTGCTTCTGTTTGCAAAAATTCAGAAAAATTCACACAATACAAACGATTTATCAAAATATAAACTAGAGTATAATTATAGTTGACAATACAAAAATAAAGATGTATATTAAAATAAATAGATTACATCAAGATACTACACGAATTGCAACAAAAAACCATATAACACAACACAAATAGACGGAGAAAGGGGTATACAACATGTCTAAATTACTGAACGAATATGATTACGCGTCGATCCACGCTCAGGCGGGGGAATTGATGAAGCATCGGAAGCATTTGAAACGGAGCGCCATAGACAGGTACATCCGCCATTTTGATACCAAGTGCGCCGCTTCCAAGGTGGAGACAGCCAAAGCCAAAGACGTGATACCGGGCGGTATCCAGCATAACCTGGCAAACAACCATCCGTTTCCGTTGGCCGTGACCAAGGCAGAAGGACCCTACTTATATGACATCGACGGGAACCGCTATATCGACTTCCTGTGCGCCGGAGGACCGATCATACTGGGCAATAATTATCCGGCAGTGCGGGACGCGGCGGTCAAGCAGATCATGGAGAATTCTTCCCTGACCGGCCTTTACAGCCCTTATGAAAGAGAGCTGGCGGAACTGATCCATAAATACATGCCTTCGATCGAAATGTTCCGGTCGCTGGGAAGCGGGACAGAAGCGGACATCATAGCGATCCGCCTGGCGCGGGCCTATACGGGAAAGAAACACATCATCCGTTTCCTGGGCGGCTATCACGGATGGAGCGATCAGCTGGTCTATAATAATAAGCCGGTGGAGAACGGTATGCTCAACGGTATTCCGCTGGATTGTTTCCAGAATACCCACTGCGTACCGATCAACGACGTGGAAGCATTGGAAGAGACGATCCTGAAGTATCAGGATGACGGCGGCGTGGCTGCCTTCATCATGGAAGCTGTAGGTCAGGACAGCGGCGCGGTTCCGACAACAAAGGCGTACCATACAGCGGCCAGAGAACTCTGTGACAAATACGGCATGCTTCTCATCTACGACGAAGTGGTCACCGGCTTCCGGCTGGGCATGGGCGGCGCGCAGGCGATATTCGGCACCCATCCGGACCTGACGGTGTTCGGAAAGATCATCGGAGGCGGATTCGGGTGCTCCGGCGGCATCGGAGGAAGGAAAGACATCATGAGCATGCTCGCCGCCGGCGTCAGCGCCGCTTCAGAAAATAAAGTCAAAGTGGGCGGCACGTTGAGCGCCAATCCGCTGACGACCCTGGCCGGCATCACCGTTATTAAAGAGCTGG
>CALWEE010000055.1 GCA_944376975.1 uncultured Lachnospiraceae bacterium | reverse complement strand
AAGCCTGGGACCGATCATTTTTTACCACACACACATGACGAAAGATATGGTCAGGAAGTTTCACCAGATGAGCGGAGAGATCCGGATACAGATAAAAGGGCAAAGCGTCCGGGGAAGGGCCTTTGTGGATACCGGGAACAGTCTGCGTGAACCGGTGACAGGGAAAGCTGCGCATCTCGTGAGATACCAGTTTTTAAAGCCATGCCTGGATATGCGGGCCAGGCGGGTCATCGAAGGGTTTTACGGCGGCTTTTCCTGGAAAAGACAGGAAACGCCCGGCGCGGCGTGGGAAGGCTTCCGCCTGATCCCCTACCGGGCTGTCGGCACGGAAAAAGGTGTGTTGCTGGGGATCACCGCCGATGAAATGGTCTTTACGGACCATAAGCGAAAATATATAGAAGACGGATGCGTGATCGTTCCCTATCCGGGAAAGCCGTTTGGGAAGAACGGATATGAAGCGTTGCTCCATCCGGAAATTCTGAGAAAGTGAAGGAGTCATAATATGGTTTGCAGTGCAGTTTTGCCGGGAAAGTTCCGCTACGCGGCGCGCCGGAAGCCGAAAACGGGCGCGTATACGGGAAACGGGGACATATATTATATCGGAGGGACCGATGTGCTCCCGGTCCCGCTGGAAAATGACGAGGAGGCGCGGGCCATCGGCCTTTTGCGGACAGAACGGGCCAAAGATGCCCGGAGCGTCCTGATCGAACACAATTTAAGGCTTGTGGTCTATATCGCCAGGAAATTTGACAATACGGGGATCGGCGTGGAAGATCTGATATCCATCGGGACGATCGGCCTGATCAAAGCGATCAATTCTTTTGATCCGGGGAAAAAGATCAAGCTGGCCACCTACGCGTCCCGCTGTATTGAAAATGAGATCCTCATGTATCTGCGCAGGAATAATAAAACGCGGATGGAGGTGTCCATCGACGAGCCCCTCAACGTGGACTGGGACGGGAACGAACTGCTCCTTTCCGATATACTGGGGACCGATGAGGACGTGATCTATAAAGGGCTCGAAGGCGAAGTGGACCGGATGCTTTTAAACAAAGCGATCGATAAACTTTCCGACCGGGAAAAGACCATCGTGTGCCTGCGTTTCGGCCTGAACACCATCGACGGGAAAGAGCGGACGCAAAAAGAAGTGGCCGATCTTCTGGGCATTTCCCAGTCGTATATATCCCGCCTTGAAAAAAAGATCATGCTGCGCCTGAAAAAAGAGATCAGCCGATTAGAATAAGTTGCCAGTATAAAGCCGTCCGGATGTGCGCATCATTAAAGGTATAAAAAGATGGATGGGCGGTGAACACATTTGGCTTGTTTTAAAGTGGAGATATGCGGCGTCAACACGTCCAGGCTGCCCCTTTTGGGCGAAGAAGAAAAGATGGCGCTGATGCGGCGCGTCAAAGAAAACGACACGGATGCCAGAGAGACATTCATCCGGGGAAATCTGAGGCTTGTGCTGAGCGTGATCCAGAGATTTTCCGGGACGAGCGAAAATGTGGACGATCTGTTCCAGGTGGGCTGTATCGGCCTGATCAAAGCGATCGACAATTTCGACATGTCTCAGGGCGTCCGTTTTTCCACCTATGCCGTACCGATGATCATCGGGGAGATACGCCGTTACCTGAGAGACAATAACAGTATCCGGGTCAGCCGTTCGCTGCGGGATACCGCTTATAAAGCGATCTACACGCGGGAAGCGCTGACCCGCCGGAACAACCGGGAACCCACGGTGATGGAGGTGGCCAGCGAGATCGGCATCAATAAGGAAGATATCGTTTTCGCCATGGACGCGATCCAAAGTCCCGTGTCCCTTTACGAACCGGTTTACACCGAAGGCGGGGATAAATTGTGCATTATGGACCAGGTACGGGATACCCGGAACACGGAAAGCGTCTGGGTGGAAAACATCGCGCTCAAAGACGCCATGGACCGGCTGAGCCCCAGGGAGAAGCGGATCATCGAAATGCGGTTTTTCCAGGGAAAGACCCAGATGGAGGCGGCGGGCGAGCTGGACATTTCCCAGGCCCAGATATCCCGCATCGAAAAAATGGCTTTGAGGAACATGAAAAGCTATCTGACACAGTAAAAATAGCATATCTTTTTCTGAAACGATTGACTTTACGGGACGATAGGCTATAATGAAGCAGAAGCCTGAAATTTCAGAGGAGGATATACAATGTTTGAAATATTTGAAAATACGGAATCCGAGGTGCGCTCTTACTGCCGGAAATATCCGGTCGAGTTTTCAACAGCGAAAAACGCCGAGATGTTTTCCCGGGAAGGGGAACGCTATATTGATTTTCTTGCCGGCGCCGGCGCTTTGAATTACGGACACAACAATCCGGAGATCAAAAGCGCGGTGATGGAATACCTGAGTCGGGACAGCATCATCCACGCGCTGGACATGTATACCGAAGCGAAAGAAGATTTCCTGACGGTATTTAAGAAAGACATACTGGAACCGAGAGGACTGGACTATAAAGTCATGTTCTGCGGCTCCACCGGTACGAACGCGGTGGAAGCGGCGTTGAAGCTGGCCAGGAAGAATACGGGCCGGACGAACGTGATCGCTTTTTCCGGGGCGTTCCACGGCATGACCCTGGGAAGCCTTGCCATGACGACGGACCAGACAAGCCGCCAGGGCGCCGGCGTCCCGCTGGCCAACGTGACCTTCGTTCCCTATGGGGACACGATGGGCATCGAATACCTGAAGTGGCTTTTGGAAGACGACCATTCCGGAATTGACAAGCCGGCGGCTGTTTTCCTGGAGACGATCCAGGCGGAGGGCGGCATCAACGTGGCTCCGGTGGAATGGCTGCGGGAGCTGCGGGAGCTTTGCACGGAACACGGCATCCTTATGGTGGCTGACGATATCCAGGTGGGCTGTGGCCGTACCGGTTACTTCTTCTCGTTTGAACGGGCGGACATCGTGCCGGATATGGTGGTACTGTCCAAATCGATCAGCGGTTTCGGACTGCCCATGTCGCTGCTCCTCATGCGTCCGGAACTGGATATCTTCAAACCGGCGGAACATAACGGTACATTCCGGGGCAACCAGCTGGCCTTCGTAGGCGCGGCGGCCGCGATCCGCTATTACAACGCCCACGATCTGGGCGCGGCTGTACAGAAAAAGGGCGCTCTGGTAGAGGCCTATCTGAAAGATGCCATCTGCGCGCTGGATGAGCGTATATCCTGCCGGGGCATGGGCCTGATCTGGGGCATTGACATGTCCGGTATCGACAAGGCCATGGCCGTTAAAGTCATGCGCGCCTGCGTAAAACGGCACATGATCATCGAAGTGGCCGGACGGGGCGACAGCGTCCTGAAGATCCTCTGTCCACTGACCATTCCGGAAGATATCCTGAAAGAAGGACTGGATATCATCCGCGACGCCATCGTGGAAGTGCTGAAAGAATATAAATGATGAACGTATAGAAAAAGCTGCCCGGGATATATCCGCCTGTCTGACTGACAGGGGACATATCTCGGGCTGCTTTTTCTTTATGCTTTAAAATGGGATTCCCGCGTCTGGTTCATCCAGTCGACAGCCGCCTGCACGCCCTCCCGGGAAAATTCAAACGTCCGGTAGATTTTCTGGTCTTCCGGCGTTTTGTCAAAACAGAACAGATCCGGCCATACGGCCGCCTGAAGGAACGTCTGGCCGTCTTGCTCCAGCCGGGAAAGCCGGTAGCGCATGCCCTGATCGCTGCCTGTGAAGGCGGCTTTTTTAAAATAAGGCATGGGCATCATATCTTTAAAAAGGATCATAAGGACCTCCTGTGCTATCGGAATGTTTTCAGTATATCATAAGAGAGGGGACCGCCGAAAAGGTCCAGGGCGCTGCCCACCGTGAAGTCCACCCGGCCGTGGCCCAGGTCGTAGATCTTCTCGATATCTTCCATGGAATGGATGCCGCCGGCATAAGTGACAGTCAGGCCCGAAAGACGGCCAAGAAGGCGCAGGACAGGATCTTCCGTGCCGGAAGCCTTTCCTTCCGAGTCCACCGCGTGGACGAGGAACTCATCGCAGAAGGGGGACAGCTTTTCAAAGACGGCCTCCGAAAGGGGAACGTCGGTGAACGTCTGCCACCGGTTTGTGACGATGACGTAGCCATCGCCTTTGCGGCGGCAGCTCAAGTCCAGGACCAGCCGTTCTTTGCCGACGGCCCGGTATATCTTTTCCAGCCGATCCGCGTCGATCCGACCCTCCCGGAAAACATAGGATGTGACGATGACATGGGACGCGCCCGCGCGAAGAAAGTCCCGGGCGTTTTCCGGGCAGACGCCGCCGCCGATCTGGCAGGCGCCGGGCCAGATGGAAAGGGCGGCAAGGGCCTGTTTAAGGTCAGCCGCGTATTCCGGTGTGCCCGCCGGGTTCAATAAGATCACGTGCCCGCCGGTCAGACCGTCTTTTTTATAAAGATCCGCGTACCATGCCGCGTCTTTGTCGGAGATAAAGTTGGCGTCGGCCTGGTTGTTGGCGTCTTTCAGGGAGCCGCCGACGATCTGTTTGACTTTGCCGTTGTGGATATCGATACATGGACGAAATCGCATGCCATCACCTCGTATGTGTGGATTTATGGGAAAAATTATAGTATAATCTGTTCTGTATTTCAAGTGGGAGATGAGCATATGAAAGAAACGCGGACCAACGCCATGCGCCTGCTCGATCAGGCCGGCATCGCTTACCGGACGAAAACCTATGACTATGACGAAGACCATCTGGGCGGCGCCCATGTGGCTTCCCAGGTGGATTTTCCGGCGGACCAGATCTTTAAGACGCTGGTGACACGAGGGGAGAAAAAGGGGATCCTTGTCTTCTGCATTCCCATCACCACGGAGCTGGACCTGAAAAAAGCGGCCAAAGCGGTCGGAGATAAAAAGATCGAAATGATCCATGTGAAGGAGATACTGGGCCTGACCGGATATGTAAGGGGTGGCTGTTCGCCGGTGGGCATGAAAAAACCGTATCCCATCTGTTTTGATGAAACGGCCCTTTTGTACGATGAGATCGGGGTCAGCGCCGGAACGCGGGGCTGTCAGATCCTTCTTGACCCGGAACAACTCATACAGTACGTGAACGGACGGTGCGCCGACGTGACCGCGTGAACGGCCAGACACCACTTGGCGCTCTTTGCATAGGATAAAATAAGAAAGACCCGGAGGGATAAGGTTTGCGGCTGTATGAGCTCCGCCAGAAAGAAGTGATCAACATCCGGGATTGCCAGAGGATCGGTTTTGTGGCGGATATCGATATGGACCCGGCGACGGGGAAAGTGTGCCAGCTGATCGTGCCCGGACAGGGTAAATGGTGCGGTTTCTTTGGAAGGGATACGGAATATGTGATCGGATGGAAATGCGTCCGCCAGATCGGGGCGGATATCATATTGGTGGACGTGTGCGCCCAGGAGACCCTTCGGGAATGTGGATCCAAGAAAAACTGTTGACCGGGAAAAGAAGGCTGTTTATAATTGAAACAGATAAAGGTACGTATACAGTATTAGGAGGATAAAACGATGAAGTGCCCATTTTGCGGACATACGGACTCAAAAGTGATCGATTCGCGCCCGACAGACGACGGAACGTCCATCCGGCGCCGCCGCCAGTGCATTGCCTGCGGCAAACGGTTTACCACGTATGAAAAAGTGGAGACGATCCCGCTGATCGTCATCAAAAAAGACAACAACCGAGAACCTTACTGCCGGGAGAAGATCGAGTCCGGTATCTTAAGGTCCTGCCATAAACGGCCCATTTCCGCCGACCAGATCCGGAAGCTGGTGGACGCCATTGAAACCGAACTGTTCAATCTGGAAGAACGGGAGATCCCGGTCCAGCAGATCGGCGAGATCGTCATGAACCATTTAAAGGGCCTGGACGCGGTGGCTTATGTGCGCTTTGCTTCCGTTTACCGGGAATTTAAAGATGTGAACACTTTTATGGAAGAGATCAAGAAGATCCTTGAACCGGAAAAATAAAACAGATACCTTGAAACCGGCTCCGCGAAGGCTAAGTCATCGCGGAGCCGGTTTTTTTAGCGGCAGCGGCTGTCGATGATGATCGTCACCGGCCCCTGATTGACCAAAGATACGTCCATATCCGCGCCGAATTCGCCTTCAGCCGTCGTAAAGCCCAGTTCCCGGCAGCGGCGGATAAAGCGCAGGTAAAGTTCTTTTGACGGACCGGGAAGGCCGGCGGCGCCAAAACCGGGCCGGTTGCCCTTTTTCGTGTCGGCGAACAGGGTGAACTGGGAAATGACCAGCAGCTCGCCGTTCACGTCTTTTAAAGAAAGGTTCATCTTTCCCTCCGCGTCCTCAAATACCCGAAGGCCGGTGACTTTCCGGACGATGTAATCCAGGTCGTCGTCGGTGTCGTCTTTCGCCGCGCCGAACAGCACAAGGAAGCCCTGCCCGATCTGTCCCCGGGTGACGCCGCCAATGGAGACGGCCGCGCGGCTGACCCGCTGTATCACAACTTTCATGGTCATCCCTCTTTTCTGTCAGACTAAAAAAAGTATAATCCGTCTTCCCGCAGGGCGCAAGGGGTAACATGTCATGTCGGATCTTGTCGGGCGAAAAAGCTTGAAGGGAAAAGGCGGGTCCGGTAAAATGGAAGAAAGGTAAAGCCTTCGGAGAGAAAAGAGGGTTTATGTTTTGTAAAGTTCTGGGAGCGTTCTGCTCCGGGATCACCGGCCGGCTTATCCAGGTGGAGGCAGACGTGAGCGACGGCCTGCCGGTTTTCTGTATCATCGGCGAGCTTTCCGGAGAGGTGCGGGAAGCGGCGCCAAGGGTGAGGACGGCCCTGCGCAATACCGGGTACCGTATCCCGGCCAAGAGGGTCACCGTCAACCTGTCTCCCGCCGATTTCCGTAAGACCGGCAGCGGTTTCGACTTGCCCATTTCCATAGCGGTCCTGTGTTGTCTGGGCCACATTCCCCATTCGGTCACCGAGAAAAAAGTATTTATAGGCGAACTGAGCCTGAACGGCGATATCCTGCCGGTGCGGGGCGTGCTCCCTATGGTGGAGCGGGCCGCCCGGGAAGGGGCGTCCGCCTGCGTCGTGCCGGAAGAAAACCGGGAAGAAGCCCTGCTCGTTCCCGGCATCCGCGTGATCGGGGCAAGGCATTTGAACGACGTTATCGCCAGCCTGCTCGGCCGCCGCCATGAAGGGGAGCATGTGCCGCCGGTTTCCTGCGGGGAGGCGGGGAAGCCTGGGCAAGCCATGGAAAGCTATCCTGATTTCGCCGACATCGCGGGGCAGCAGCCGTTGAAACGGTGCAGCCTTATCGCGGCGGCCGGCTGGCATCACCTGCTGATCATAGGGCCTCCGGGAACGGGAAAGACAATGGCGGCCCGGCGTATCGCCGGCATCCTTCCGCCCATGGATCGGGAGGAACAGCTGGAAGTGACCAAGGTGTACAGTGTGGCCGGAAAGTGGAAAGACCGGAAAGACCTGGTCCGAGTCCGACCCTTCAGAAGTCCCCATCATACCGTTCCGGAAAAGGCCCTGATCGGCGGCATGGCCAGCCCGCGGCCGGGAGAAGTCAGCCTGGCCCATAAAGGTGTCCTTTTTATGGATGAGCTGACGGAATACAAACGGAGCACGCTGGAGGCCATGCGGGAGATACTGGAATCCAGAGAGACGGTGGTGAGCCGGCTGGGTGAAGATTGCCGTTTCCCCGCCGACATCCTTCTGGTCGCGGCCATGAATCCCTGCCCCTGCGGCTACTATCCGGACAGACGCCGCTGCATGTGCAGCCTGGCTCAGATCCGCCGGTACATGGGAAAGCTGAGCCACGCCTTCCTCGACCGGATCGATCTGTGCGTCTCCACCTGCCGGTCATCTGAGGATGGCCGGCGGGAAGACGGCTGCGCCAGCGCCGACATGCGCGAGGCGGTGGCCAAGGCGGCGCGTGTCCAGAAAGAACGTTTCGCCAAAGAATCGATCCGGTTCAACGGCCAGATGGACGACGGCCAGATCCGGAAGTACTGTGTTCTGGACAGGGAAGCGGACCGGCTTTTAAAGGAGGCTTATGAACGGCTCCAGCTGTCTTTTCGTTCCTGCGGGAAAGTCCTGAAGACCGCGCGGGCCATCGCCGCCCTGGAAGAAGCCGGGACCATCAGCGCTGCGCATCTGTCCGAAGCGTTATGCTATCGTTATACGGAGGGGATCTATGGAGAGTTTCGCGACAGGGACGATTTCTGAACGGCGGCTGTACTGGCTGTGGCTGTGCGCCATCCCGGGGATCAGTCCGGGGACGATTTCCGGACTTTTGGGATATTTTAAAGATGTGGAGAATATTTTTAAGGTAACAGAGCGGGAGCTCGACCGGTTTCCGTCGATCAAAGAGACGACAAAGCGGCATCTTTTGGATCCGGGCCGGCGGGACCGGGAAAAGCTGGCGGAATATGCCGGACGGCTCAAGGAAAAGGGTATCGGGTTTATCTGCCGGGAAGACGGGGATTTCCCAAAGCGTTTTGAGCACATGGAAGCCCCGCCCTTTGGCCTGTTTTACGCAGGCTGCCTGCCGCCGGAGGGCGCCCTGTCTGTCGCCA
>CALWEE010000054.1 GCA_944376975.1 uncultured Lachnospiraceae bacterium | reverse complement strand
GTGGAGATCGAAGGCATGGTCTATGCCAGCGCGGTCCGTTCCCGTTATCCCCGCGCCGTGGTAAAGGCGATCCACGCGGAAGCGGCGCGGGCCTTGCCCGGCGTCCTGGCGGTCTATACGGCGCGGGATATCCCCGGACAGAATAAGGTGGGCCACCTGAAGCTGGACTGGGATACGATGATCGACGTGGGCGATGAGACCCATTACGCGGGCGACGCCATCTGTCTCGTGGTCGCGGAGACGCCGGAGATACTGGACGCGGCCAAAGCGCTGGTGGAAGTGGAGTACGACGCGCGGGAGCCGGTGACCAGTCCGTTTGAAGCCATGAAAAAAGACGCTCCGAAGATCCATCGGGACGGAAATCTTCTGGCCGACGTCTACCTGATCCGTGGAGACGCCGACAAGGCGATCCGGGAATCGGCCTATAAGGTGACAAAGACGTACACCACGCCCTGGACAGAGCATGCCTTTCTGGAACCGGAAGCGGCCATCGCTTTTCCGTTTGGCGACGGCGTATTTATCTATTCTTCCGACCAGGGCACTTATGATACCCGGCGGGAGTGCGCCATCATGCTCGGCCTGGATCCGGAAAAAGTGATCGTGGAAAACAAACTGGTGGGCGGCGGTTTCGGAGGCAAAGAGGATGTGACCGTACAGCATCATGCCGCTTTGGCCGCCTGGCTTTTAAAGCGGCCGGTCAAGGTGAAGCTCAGCCGGGCGGAAAGCCTGCTGATCCATCCGAAGCGCCATCCCATGTGGATGACGTTCACGACAGCCTGCGACGAAAACGGCCGGCTTACCGGAATGAAGGCCGAGATCATCGCCGATACAGGCGCCTACGCTTCTTTGGGCGGGCCGGTCCTCCAAAGGGCCTGTACCCATGCGGCCGGACCGTATGATTATCAGAATGTGAGCATTGAGGGAAAAGCTTATTATACGAACAACCCGCCGGCGGGAGCGTTCAGAGGATTCGGCGTGACGCAAAGCTGCTTCGCCACCGAATGTAACCTGAACCTTCTGGCCGAGATGGTGGGCATATCGCCCTGGGAGATACGTTACCGGAACGCCATCCGGCCGGGACAGGAACTGCCCAACGGGCAGATCGCCGACGCGTCCACCGGCATAGCGGAAACGCTGCTGGCCGTCCGGGACGTCTATGAAAAAGCGCCTTATGCCGGTATCGCCTGCGCCATGAAAAACGCGGGCGTGGGCGTGGGGCTTTTGGATACGGGAAGATGCCGCCTGATCGTCAAAGAAGGCAAGGTCCACATACACGCGGGCGCTTCCGGCATCGGGCAGGGGCTGGGTACGATCCTGACCCAGATGGTCTGTGAAAGTCTGAACATCGAAAAAGAAAAAGTGGTCTATCACGCGCCCAATACGTCCATGGCGCCGGATTCCGGCACCACATCCGGTTCCCGGCAGACGCTGGTGACCGGCGAAGCCTGCCTTCGGGCCTGCGGACAGTTGAAAAAAGCGGGAATGACCCGGTTTTCGGGGAATCTGCCGGATGGAGATCGATGGCTTGAGGCGCTGGAAGGCGAAGAAGCGTATGGCGAGTACCTGGCAAAGACGGATCCCATGGGGATAGATATCCCCCATCCGGTATCCCACGTGGCTTACGGATACGCCACCCAGGTATGTATACTGGATGAAGCGGGGAACGTGGAAAAGATCGTGGCGGCCCATGATGTGGGCCGGGCCATCCATCCCAAGTCGGTGGAAGGCCAGATCGAAGGCGGCGTCGTCATGGGCATGGGGTTTGCCCTGACGGAAAGTTATCCGCTGGAAAAGGGCATGCCCAAGGCGAAATTCGGGACGCTGGGATTATTCCGGGCGCCGAAAGTGCCTCAGATCGAAAGCGTGATCGTGGAAAAACCGGGAATCGAGGTGGCCTGCGGGGCCATCGGCATCGGCGAGATCACGGCCATCCCGACGGCTCCGGCCATCCAGGGCGCCTATTATGCCCTGGACGGCCGGTTCAGGACCAGCCTGCCGTTGGAGGATACGCCCTACAGCAGGAAAAAGTCGTGATCGTCCTGTTTTTGTGTGACAGGATTTCCAGAATAGATTATAATACACCTATATGACCGGATAAAAAGGAGAGGTTTATTTATGGAAAAACAGATCAAGATCGGGTTTATCGGTTTCGGGAATATGGCGCGGGCCATGGCCGACGGCCTTTTAAAGGGCGGAGCCATGACGGGTGAAAATATGTGCGCCTGCGCGAAGAACAGGGAAAGGCTGGCGGCCAACACGAAAAGCCGGGGCATGAATCCCTGTGAAGACGCGCGGGAGACGGCGCTTTGGTCCGATATGGTGATCGTTGCCGTCAAGCCGTATATGGTGGAGAACGTACTTATGCCCATACGGGATATCCTGAAAGACAAGATCGTCATTTCCGTGGCTGCCGGATGGCCCTTTGAAAAATACGAACAGCTTTTGCTCCCGGGGACCCATCATCTGAGCACCATGCCCAATACGCCGATTTCGGTCTGCGAGGGCATACTTATCTGCGAAGATCATCATTCCCTGTCCGAGGATGAGATGGATATATTCCGCCGGATCTTTTCAAAGACCGCGCTGATCCAGATGGTGGACGCCAGCCAGCTTTCGGCGGCAGGGACGCTTGCCGGCTGCGGACCGGCATTTGCCAGTATGTTTGTGGAAGCGCTGGCGGACGGCGGCGTGAAGCAGGGACTTCCAAGAGACGTGGCATATCGTCTGGCCAGCCAGATGATCGTCGGGACCGGAAAGCTCCAGCTGGAGACGAACGCCCATCCCGGCGCCATGAAAGACGCGGTCTGCTCGCCGGGCGGAACGACGATCGTGGGCGTCGCGGCCCTTGAACGGCGGGGCTTCCGTTCCGCTGTCATCGACGCCATCGACGCCATTGAATCCCGGTAAACATAAAGGTCAGGAGAAAACAGGATGACGATTCAGTCAGAAAAGAAAAATCCGCTGGAGACAGAGCCCATTTCCCGGCTGATCTGGCGTTACTCCGTCCCGACCACGCTGACGTTGATGGTCAATTATCTGTATAACATCGTCGATCAGATTTTTGTGGGACAGGGCGTGGGCATCACCGGTATGGCGGCGACCAACATCGCCTTTCCTCTGACCATACTGACCAACGCCGTGGCGCTCATGCTGGGAGACGGCTGCGCGGCCAATATGAGCCTGTATCTTGGGAAAAAGCAGCAGCGGGAAGCGGATGAGACGGTCAGCCATACGGTGACCCTTTTGATCCTGTGCGGACTGGCGGCCGGAATAGTCTGCGGACTGGGCGCGCCGGCGATCGTCCGGTTTTTCGGAGCCACGAGCGGCTCTTACCGGGAAGCGGTGGATTATATGCGGGCCATTGCCTGGGGCATACCGTTCCAGATGATCTGTCCGGCGCTGACCGCCGTTATACGGGCGGACGGCGCGCCCAAATACGCCATGAAATGTATGATACTGGGAGCGGTGATCAACCTGGTACTGGATCCGGTGTTCATATTCGGTTTGGGCATGGGCGTGACCGGAGCGGGCATCGCCACCGTGATCGGACAGATCGCATCCGGCCTTTTGTTCCTGAAGTATCTGCCCGGCATGCGGGCGGCGCGCGTACGCGCCTACGCGCTGAAACCGGGACGCAAGCATACGTTCCGCGTGCTGGCGTTTGGCTTTCCGAGCCTGCTGACCCAGATCATGTCGGCTCTGGTCCAGATCGTCATGAACAACTTAATGACCCGGTACGGCGCGGCGACCCGGTATGGAAGCGACATCGCCCTTTCGGTCTACGGGATGATCATGAAAGTCTATCAGATCTCCCATTCCATGTTCGTAGGCGTATCTTCGGCGGTGCAGCCCATCAACGGCTTTAATTTCGGAGCGAAACATTACGGGAGGGTACAAAAGACTTACCGGACGGCCGCGGCCATCTCTCTGGCGGTCTCTGCCGTCTGGTTCCTGATCTATCAGATCTTTCCGGCGGGCATCGCGGGCTTGTTTGTTTCCGACGATCCGCTTTATACCGCGTGCGCGGTCCACTGTTTCCGGATCTACATGATGGCCTTTTTCCTGTACGGCCTGCATATGACGACGGCGTCTTTTTTCCAGGGCATCGGAAGACCGGTCAAAGCGCTGGCCCTGCCTTTGTCCAGACAGGGCGTGTTCCTGATCCCGCTTGCCGTGATATTATCCACGAGTTACGGCATGGACGGCGCGCTGGCGGCGGCGCCCATCGCCGATACGGCGGCCTTCGCGCTTTCCGTGATACTTGCCCGGAATGAGTTTTCCGGATGGAAAAAAGCCGGGATGGTCTGAAAGGCCGGCAGTGAAATCGAATCTGAAAATGTATAAATTTTAGTGGTGATTTGCATAAAAATATAGTATAATGATGACATATGCAGATATCTTTACAGAAAGAGGGGACGCCTAATGGCTTTTTTTGACAAGTTGAAAGATTCCATATCCACAGCAGGACAGGATATCTCCCAGAAAGCCAAGAACGCTTCTGAGAATATGCGTATTTCCAACCAGATCCGGTCCAATGAAAAGATGATCGACAAACTGACCCATCAGGTTGGCATGCGCTGCGTGGAAAACCACCTGTACGACGCGGATTCGGAATATGGAGATCTTTTCAGTGAGATCATCAGACTGCATGAAGAAAACGCGAAGTGCCAGGAGGAACTGGATCGTCTGACAGCGAGCAAGATCTGCCCCCAGTGCGGACGGCCCAACAACGTGGAGGCCAAGTTCTGTATGGGATGCGGCGCGCCTTTAGCCGACGCGGCTATGCCGGCCGACGGAAAGTACTGTCCCTCCTGCGGCGCTTGGAATACGCAGGACGCGGCGTTCTGCATGGAATGCGGCGCTTCCCTGGCTGACGTGCAGCCCATATCTTCGGGCACAGCTCAGGCGGATACATATGACGCGTCATTTGACGCTTCATTTGATCAAACAAAAGAATAGGGGGAAAAGAACATGTTTTGTAAGTATTGTGGAGCCAAACTGCCGGATGGCAGCAAATTCTGCAGCTCCTGCGGAAAATCGCTGGTCGCTGACGGCGCGCCGGGAGCTCCGGGCGCGAAACCCGCAGGCGGACCGGGAGGCGCTGGACCGAGACCGGCGCAGCAGCCGAATATGCAGGCCAGACCGCAGAATGGTCCAAGACCCGCGGGCCAAAGGCCGATGAACGCGTACCCGCAGGCCAGACCGGCAGCGGCCGGTACAGGCAAGAAAGAATATACGGCGGGCACGATCGCTTACTGGGTAGGCTGTCTGATGGCTGTGCTGGGCGTTTTCTTTGATTACGTCAGCTCCTTGGGCATATCCATATCGCTGCTCGGCCTGGCCGGTGAAGAAGAGGACGTCATGATCCTGGTCGTGATCTTTTTGGCCATACCGATCGCCGGAGCGATCCTCAACGCGCTGAAGCTGAACATAGGCTGCGTCATCATCGGCGTTGTCCAGCTCGCGTTTGCCCTTTTCATCCGTACAGGGCTGAAATCCGAACTGGGCGGATGGTCCGGAATGGTCAAGTTTGAACTGGGCGCCAATCTCCAGATACTGGCCGGTATCGTTATGATCGTCGCAGCCATCGCGGGCATTGTCCTTTGAAAAAAGAAAAAGAACGTGTATTGATCCATAAAAAAACGGCTCATCCCGTCAGGCGGGGTGAGCCGTTTTTTTATGGATCATTTTAAAAAGATGGGATTGGTGTAGGCAATCTTGCCGTATTTATCCACACATTCGCAGCGAACAAAAGTTTCCGATCCGTCCAGCCGATAGGAACCAGACGTCAGGTTTTCGCCTGTGACGCTGTATCCAAGCTTTTCATAAGTGATGAAGTTTACCGACACGCAGGGCGAACAATTGATGTAGACCGTCTTGTCATCGTCCATGCCGAAGTCGTAGATCTGGGGACCGGTGGACGCGTAAAAACTTCCCGCGCCGATCTGGCGGATGATGTCTTCATGGGAAAGTTTCGGCGCTTTGACGCATATCCATCCGCCGAACATTTCGTTTTCGCCTTCATGACAGTCGTCGGAAGCGAAGATGAAGAATTTTTTTCCTTCGCGCAGACAGGCGTCCACGATATAGTCGCTCCGGCCGGTATAGGACGTCCGTTCACAGGTCGTGTTGTAGATCTCCATGCCGGTGTAATCGCTCAAGGTGAGGAGCCGGTCGATGGACATGCGGGTCCATACAGGATGGGCGATGACGGCGATCTGATCGTCCGCCTTCATATCCGAAAGCAGGTTCTGCCAGTCGGTTTCATTGCCCTGTTCTTTAAAGGGAAGGGGCTGGGGACGGGTCACCTTTTCCGGAACAGCCGGACGGCTCACGCCCACCACATGGATATGCTCGTAGGAACCGGGGAAACGGGACGTGTTCCGTTCGGTGGCCGGCAGGACGAGAAAGTCGTCGGAGCAGTATTCCGGGTAGGAGGCGAAAAGGTTGTGATCGGTCATGGCGATGAAAGAGTAGCCCCTGTCTTTGTAAGCCTGTACCCGTTTTGCGGGCGTAAGTTTGCCGTCGGACAGGGTCGTATGGATATGAAGGTTGCCTTTGTACCAGTTTCCGTTATCGATAAAAACAGAATGTTTCATAACAATGCCTTTCTCTGTGATAAGATTGTATATAGGCGGGTCATCTGAAAAAGCTCCAATACATATGAGGGTATCGGAGCTTTTGGCCTATCGGGTGAGGCGGATCAGCAGACTTCGTAGATCCAGCCTTCCGGAGCTTTGATCGTACCCATCTGGATACCGGTCAGAGTCTCGTACAGTTTCTTTGTTGTCGGTCCCATTTCGTTCATGCCGCTGGGCAGAGCGATCTCTTTGTCGTGGAGCACGATCTTGCCGACAGGGGAGATAACGGCTGCCGTGCCGCACAGGCCGCATTCCGCGAATTCGCCCAGTTCATCCACGAATACTTCCCGTTCCTCAACTTCCAGACCCAGATAAGCCTGAGCCACATAGACGAGGGAACGTCTCGTGATGGACGGCAAGATGCTGTCGGACTTGGGCGTAACGAGCTTCCCGTCTTTGGTCACGAACAGGAAGTTGGCGCCGCCGGTCTCTTCCACCTTCGTCCGGGTCGCCGGATCCAGGTACATATTTTCATCGTAGCCTTTTTTATGACATTCGATGTAGGGGTGCATGCTCATGGCGTAGTTCAGGCCGGCTTTGATGTTGCCTGTGCCATGGGGAGCCGCCCGGTCAAAGTCGCTGACGCAGATGGTCAGAGGTTTGATGCCGCCTTTAAAGTAAGGGCCGACCGGTGTGACAAATACGCGGAACTGGTATTCATCGGCCGGTTTGACGCCGATGACCGCGTTGCTCCCGAACATATACGGACGTACATATAATGTGGCGCCGCTGCCGTAGGGCGGAACATAAGCCGCGTTGGCTTTGATGGTCTGGCATACCGCGTCGATGAATTTTTCTTTCGGGTAGACGGGCATTTCCAGACGCTTGGCGCTGCTGATCATACGCTCCGCGTTCAGGTCCGGACGGAAGGTGACGATGCGGCCGTCTTTGGTCGTGTAAGCTTTCATGCCTTCAAATATGGTCTGGGCGTACTGAAGGACAGCAGCGCATTCGCTGATGACAACCTGGCTGTCTTTCGTCAATGTCCCT
The DNA here is from genome assembly GCA_944376975.1 of uncultured Lachnospiraceae bacterium. Lineage (GTDB taxonomy): Bacteria > Bacillota > Clostridia > Lachnospirales > Lachnospiraceae > Frisingicoccus. The sequence goes on along the minus strand of CALWEE010000054.1, from coordinate 1,100 downwards.
TCATCCCAGGCGCCGTCTTTGTAATTAGAAACAAACCGGTAATCGGTCTCTATGTAGCCGAAACCCAGTTTGCCCCATTCGAGATCTTTCTTTTCCATTCTTTTGTCCTCCTGTAAATCGTTGAATATTTATGCAGACTCTATGGAAGAAATCTATACTCTATGTTACTCTCACATTCTTCAGATTTCAAGAGAAGATTTTAATGTGATGAAGTTTTTTTGCCCGGTCACAGGTGGATCCGTGTCCCCGTGCGGCCTTCGATACCGTCTTTCGCTTTTTCAAGAAGGGTGATCAGGGCCACCCTGCGGGGATCGGAAGCGGCAAAATCCATGGAAGCCAAAATTTTTGGAAGCATGGAACCTTCGCCGAATTCGCCGGCCGCGCAGTAAGTTTTGGCCTGGCTGACCGTCAGGTCGGAAAGGCCGATCGCGTCCGGCTGTCCGAAATGGAGCATGGCCTTTTCCACAGCGGTCAGGATGATCAGGATATCCGCGTCAAGCTGCCTGGCCAGAAGACTGCTGACCAGATCCTTGTCGATCACCGCGCTGGCGCCCTTCAGATGATTGCCGTTTAATGTGACCGGGATACCGCCGCCGCCGCAGGCGATGACGATATTGCCGGAAGCGGAAAGGGAACGGATGGCGTCCAATTCCACGATCTCCAGAGGCTTCGGCGACGCCACGACCCGACGATAGCCTTTTCCTTTAAAGGGTTTGAACAGATGGCCGTAAAGCCGGGACGCTTCGTCGGCCTGCGCCTGAGTCATATAGCGCCCGATCGGCTTGGATGGATGGTCAAACGCCGGATCTTTCGGATCGACCCGGACCTGGGTGACCATGGTCACCACGGCTTTGTCGTCGATGCGGCGGTTTTTAAGCTCTTCACGGATGGCGTTCTGCAGATCGTATCCGATATAGGCCTGACTCATGGCCACGCAGACGGAAAGCGGCGTGTTGGGCTGGTTTTCGTCCACCCGGCTCAGCTCGATCATGGCCTGGTTGATCATGCCCACCTGAGGCCCGTTGCCGTGGGTAACGATGATCTCATGGCCTTCCGCGGCCAGATCCACGATGGTCCGGGCGGTTTTCTTGACAGCCGCC
>CALWEE010000053.1 GCA_944376975.1 uncultured Lachnospiraceae bacterium | reverse complement strand
CGGAGAATACCGATACGGTCGCGTTGCAAGGCGCTTTGACGGTTTCATCTGTCGGATGGATCACAACGCCGTCACCCATCATGCAGGAAGCGAATGTTTCATCTTTACATTCCTTCATCGGAACAACCTGGCCGCTGACCGGAGCGACTAACTCGTGAGCGCCAGCCTGTGCCGGAGCCGGAACCGGATCGCCGTGTTTCAGATATTCTCTCACGTTGGCCGCGATCGTTTCAACCTTCGGTCCATAGATAACCTGGATATGTTTTTCGCTCGGACGAACGAATCCCATGGAGCCGGTCTTCTTCAGAAGGTCTTCTCTTACGAGAGAAGGATCAACAAGGTCAACACGAAGTCTTGTCAGGCAGTTGCCGGCTTCAACGATGTTGGCTGTACCGCCGAGACCTTCGATGATCTTGTAAGCCTGAGCCATCTGCGGGCCGCCAAGAGCGGCTGTGCCGGCATCGTCAGCAGCGCTGTCATCATCATCCGATACTTCGATGGAAATGTTCTTCTTGGACAGATACCATTTGAATACGAAGTAGTAGATGAAGAAGTAGGGGATACCAACAACGATAACCCAATACCAGTGAGAACCGGGCTGGAATACACCCCAGATAAAGTAGTCGATCAAGCCGCCGCCTGTGTTACCGATGATAACGTTCAGAGCCGCCATGGACATGAAGGACAGACCACCCATAACCGCATGGAATACGAAAAGTACAGGAGCTACGAACATGAAAGAGAATTCCATAGGCTCTGTGATACCGGATACAACACTGGCAGCAACGCCGGCGATCATAAGAGCTTTAACTTTGGATTTCTTTTCTTCCGGAGCTGTACGATAGATCGCGTAAGCGGCACCGGGAAGACCAAACATCATCATAGGCATCTTGCCCTGTCCAAGGAATACTGTGTACGGAGCAAGTTCGCTGATGTCAACCTGGTCGATGAACTGAAGGAAGATGTTCAGACATCCTTCAACACCGTTGAATACACCACCGATGGCGGTTGTACGGAAGATACCGTTCAGGACATGATGCAGACCTGTCGGGATCAAAAGTCTTTCAAGGAATCCATAACCAAATACACCGAAGAGTCCGGATGCGCCGATGGCGTCGCCCAAACCGTTGATACCTGCGGAGATCGGTTCCCAGATCAGCGGAGCGATAAGACCGATGAGCGCTGAACCCATGATAACGGCGATGGCAACGAAACGTTTGCCGCCGTAGAAGGAAACAGCTACAGGGAACTGGATCTTGTGGTATTTGTTATGCAGCCAGGCGGTCAAAAGACCGATGATGATACCGGCTACAGCGCCCATATCCATCGTCTCTACGCCGAGGATGTTGGCGATACGCATGTCGGAGAAGTTGATAAATCCTGAATTTACCATACAGGAGGATGCTACCAGGAATGTGTAGTATCCGATAAAACCGGCAAACGCGGCGATCTCTTTTTCTTCTTTGGCCATACCAAAGGCGATGGAGATCGCGAACAGAACGGGCAGCAAGGTGAATACGACGTTGGCTACCTTGTTCAGTGTTGAAATGATGAAGTAAACATAAGTTGATGATAAGAAAGGTACGGCCGCCTGCACCTGATCTTTCATCAGGGCAGAGGTGAGGCCGAGGACGATACCGCAGGCAGCCAGGGCCGCGATGGGCATCAGTAAGCTTCGTCCCAGCAGGGAGAAGAAATCCATAATCTTGCTTTTCTTACTCATTAAAAGGTCCTCCCCATTGTTTCATATAGAGTTTTTTAATTTTTAGTGAGAATGTAAGTATGCCTATCAGTGGAGTTCAGGCCACATTCCTTTGTTGGCTTCGATCAGGGCGTCGAGAACTTTTCTTGCTTTCTTGGCGTCGTTGATCAGACGGTTGATGGTGAACGCCTGCAGAGCTTTCTCGTAAGAATTCTCATAGTAAGCGTCAACAAGCAGTTTCTCGCAGGAAACCTGATTTACGAGCAGTCCAAGGTAGAACTGCGGAATGTTGCCGACTCTCATCGGACGCGGACCATTGATGCCCAGTTCGCAGACAACTTCAACCATGGCGTCGTCCTGCATGTTGGCGATGGCGCCGTTGTTCTCAACGATGAGGATGTGACGGTCATTCTTGTTGTAAGCGATCGCTTCAGCAACTTTGATCATCATTTCAGCGTGAGCGTCGGAGATGGCATGGAATTTGTCGCCCAGTTTGCCTGCCGCGATAACTTCCGCGCATTCCGCGAATACACGTTTCTCTCTTCCGTCGATAACTTCATCTGCTCTTGTGTAGTTCGGGTTCAGATGGCTTACCTTGTAGTCCGGATACAGATAGTACTGATCGTATGTGTTCGGAAGGAAGTCCGGGAAATCTGCCATGATCGTCTGGACCATTCCGTAGGTATCAAGCCAGGACTGGTCTCTCTGCTCAGCGTCCTGAGGCAGGAAGCCGTTCTCTTTGATCATCTCGCGCAGCTTCGGAAGCAGGTCTTCGCCGGTATGTACATCGTAGATGTGTGTAAACCAGCCATAGTGGTTCAGGCCGAAGTAAACCGGATCCAGGTCTTCCCAGTTGCATCCTAACAGACGGCTGCAGGAACGTACAACGTTCTCCGGCTGGTCGCAGATGTTGAGGATCTTCTTGTCATCCGGGAACTCTCTGCGGAGCGCTTCAGCAACGATGGCTGCCGGGTTGGAGTAGTTGAGGATCCAGGCTTCCGGAGCGTATGTCCGAATGTCATGAACCGCTTTGATCATGTCCACGCAGGAACGAAGGCCGTAAGCCATACCGCCGGCGCCGCATGTTTCCTGACCGATCAGGCCCATGCTCAGCGGAATATGCTCATCCTGACGGCGCATGGGCAGGCCGCCCGCGCGCATCTGCATGAATACGAAATCCATTCCTTCATAGGCTTCTTTGATGTCTGTTGTGTAGGAAAAGTCCAGTTCCGGGAATCTCTCTTTGAAAAGGATTTCACCGTATTTTCCGATCGGCTCCTGGCGTTTTCCGTCAATATCGAACAGAACCAGCTTTTTGAGCGGAAATTCTTCTCTTAACCGTACAAAAGATTTTAAAAACCCTAATGTAAATGTACTTCCACCACCAACAATACATACGTTAAATGTTTTCATACGATTCTCCTCTTTCTTTTTTTCTCTTTTTACATTTCTTCACGTTCAAGGCCTTGTTTTGTGATAACTTCATTATAGGCGATAGAAGTCTGATTGTAAATAACTTCACGGCCATCTGTTACATATTGCGAAAATTAGCATTTGTAACTCTGAGAGTAATTTTTTACATCAATTTTACGGAAATCGGATATAATAATAAGGAAGATGAAGGAAAGATCCGGCATATGTAAAAAACATAAAAAAAGGGTTGATTTTTAGCAGGGTATATGCTATCATAATGCGTGCCGACTAAGTAAGACGGCATAAATGGCTCCATGGTCAAGCGGTTAAGACACCGCCCTTTCACGGCGGTAACAGGGGTTCAAATCCCCTTGGAGTCACTGGTCAGGGTTTTTTGCCTTGACGTATATTTTGCCAGTTGCTATAATATAATAACTGACAGATAAGGCGACATAGCCAAGTGGTAAGGCAGAGGTCTGCAACACCTTCATCACCAGTTCAAATCTGGTTGTCGCCTCTACAAGATCCAGGGTATCCTGGGTCTTTTTTTGTTCCCTGCAAAATGTTTGCCGACAGTGTGACTTCGTCACAGAAAAAAGGTTCCGGAGGGTTTAGAATAAACCTGTAAATAAAAACAGGAAAGAAAGGAAGTTGGGATATGTCGGTATTGCGTGTAGATAAACAGAATTTTGAAGAGGTAAAGAAAAACGCGGGTCCGGTACTGCTGGACTTTTACGCGGACTGGTGCGGTCCCTGCCGCATGGTATCGCCGATCGTCGATCAGATAGCGGAAGAAAATCCCCGGTATCTTGTGGGCAAGATCAATGTGGACCGGGAGCCCGAGCTGGCGCAGGCCTTCGGCGTTGTCAGCATCCCCACGCTGGTCGTCATGCGGGAAGGCAAGGTGACAGGCCAGGCGGTGGGCCTTCGGCCGAAGGCCCAGATCCTCGCCATGTTAAAGGGTTAGGTCCCGAAGCCGCTTCTTATCCAGTATGCGGACGCCTTTTCGGGAAGCCTCCACGATCCCTTCATTTGAAAAATATTTGAGCATACGCGAAACAACTTCACGGGCAGATCCCATGTAACGGGCGATCTGCCCGTGTGTCATGCGCAGGGTATCCGAACCGGTCCGGGCGCACTCGTCGGCCAGAAAGATGGCAAGCCGTTTATCCATGCTCATGAACAGGATCTGCTGCATGACCCACATCACGTCGGAAAAACGGCTGACCGTCGTTTCCAGGGCGAATATCCGGACCTTGGGCTCCCGCTCGCTCAAAGCGGCGAAGGCCGGAGCGCCGATCACGAAGTATTCGCTGTCCTCCTCCGCGTCGATGAAGACGTCGAAGGTGATGGCCTGGATCACGCAGGACGCGGAAAGCATACAGATATCGCCGGGATAGAGCCGGTACAGGGTGATGTCTTTTCCCGCCTCCGACATCATATAGACCCGAAGGCTCCCCGAACGGATGAAGAACACGCCGGAACACTCGGAACCGTCATGCAGATGGGCGCCCGCGGGGCAGGATCGGGCGACGGAATGTCGGCATATAAAGTCCCGGTCATCTTCGGACAGATCTTTCCAGAAGGGCAGCGCCTGTTTATAGACATTTTCAAATAACGGATCGGTCATGTTCCTTATGTCTCCTTATATATAAATGTAAAACGTTAAAACAGTCTCAGATCAGCGGCTTGCCTTCCCATTCTTTCGCGGCGGGCACGGAAAGCAGCCGGGTGATGGTGGGGGCGATATCCATGATGGAAGCGTTGTGGAACGTTTCGCCCGCTTTAAAATCGGGGCCTTTGCAGATGATCGGAATCGTCATCTCCTCGGGCGTGGGTCCGCCGTGATCTCTGCCGATCCCGCCGTGATCGGCGGTGACGATGATCGTATAGTCTTTGCCGAAAGCTTCGTCAAGCTTTTCGATCATATCCCAGGAACTTTTTATGGAATCCAGATAGGCTTTGCCCATCCAGCCGAAATCATGGCCTTCCAGGTCCGGCAGGCCGAAATAGACAAACGCGAAGTCCGGGTCCAGACGGGGCAGGTAAGAAAGCGCCGTATCCAGTATGTTTTGATGGGCGGCGAAACGGTCGTTGTCGTCGCAGGAAATATAATAGCTGAAAGCCAGCGCGCCCGGACGGCTAAGGTCCCGGAGCTGCTCCCAGTTATAGATGAACGCGCCGCGGCGGTCATAGCGGTGGAGCTGGTCAAAGATGCCGGGTACCGGGCGGACCATGGGTTTATAGGTATTGTCAGTGGTGCCATGCCGTTCCGGGGGCACGCTGTGCATCAGCGAAAGGTGGCACGGCAGCGTCATGCTCGGAAGGACTGTCTGGGCATCCAGGCTGTAAAAACTTTGGGAAAGGAACCTGGGGATGAACGGATGCCCGCAGGCAGCCAGACTGTCGGCGCGCATGCCGTCGCATAAGATAAGCATGATCTTTTTTGACATGATAAGGAGCTCCTTTTTGTATGTATTTGGGAATAAATATCCAGCCAAGGGCAGTGTATCACCGTTGAAATAAGGTGTCAACCGGGGAAGGGGAGGACTGGATAAGATAATTTTTTAACAGGACAAGGCCATAAAAAAGCCGAAGATTTGTGCGCGAATTATAAAATCAAAAAAAGAATTTTTCAGTACAAAAAGTACAAAAATGTAAAAACGCAAAGACAACTTTAAAATTTTTTAAAAACTGTCAAAAAAACTTGCCGGGGGGGGTGTTTGTGTTAATATGAAATCACAAGTAAACAAAGGGAAGGCAGTTACTGAATGGAGAATAAGAGTGGAAACAATAGCTGGAATATCATTTCAGGCGTGTCGTTTCCGCTCTTTTGATATCGGCGTTCTTCCGCGCGGAAAAGAGGATGGCCATCCTGAGATCCCGATACCGGTCTTTCCAAAAGTTTCTGTCTGACCGGTGAAGGTATGTGACGGAGGAGAAAGATATGAAAAAAAGACTGTTTGCTATGCTGCTTGCGCTGACCATGTGCGCGGGCGCGCTGATCGGATGCAGCGGCGGCGGAGAAAATGAGACGACGGGGGAAACGACGGCAGGGACAACGGATGGTTCCGGCAAGAAAGTCATCATGGCCCGGAGCATTGATTCCAATACTCTGGATCCGGCCATGGCATCCAAGAATCAGGATATCTGGATGATGAACTTTGTACTGGAAGGTCTTGTCCGCAGCGCTGAGGACGGAAAAGAGATCGAGGCGGCTGTGGCGGATACATGGACGATCAGCGATGATTACCTGACGTACACGTTTCATTTGAGAGACGGCGTGAAGTTCTCGACCGGAGAAGAAGTAACGCCGGAAGATTGTGTTTACAGTATTGATCGGGCTAGGAATATGGAAGGAAGTCCCTGGTCAGGCATGCTCGCTGTTATCCAGGATGTACGGGCGGAAGGCGAAGACAGCGTGATCATCACGGTATCCCAGCCGACGGCGTCGCTTCTTTCCCTGCTGGCCATGTTCCCGTGCAGTATCATGCCCCAGTCTTATTGTGAAGAAGTGGGCGATGAAGGCGTGGCCAACGCGCCGGTGGGCACAGGCCCCTTTATACTGGAAACATGGGAAAAGAACAGCAAAATGGTATTTAAGAAGAACCCCAACTACTGGCAGGAAGGGCTGCCCACCATCGATGAATTTGACATGATGGTGGTAAGTGATGAAAACACCCGTATGATGCAGCTTAAATCCGGACAGATCGACATGGCGGAAGCGCCGTTGAGCCAGCTTGAGGAACTTCAGAATACAGACGGTATCGTTGTGGATGAATTCGCGTCCACATCGGTGGATTACATTATCTTAAACTGCCAGAATGAAAAACTTTCAGACGCCCGTGTACGTCAGGCTCTGGAACTGGCGACAGATAAAGAAGCCATCATCAAGGCTGTCAGCTATGGCTACGGCACGCCGGCCGACAGTTTCATCTCTCCGGCAGCGCCCCATTATAATACGGAACTTCCGGAAGTGACGCGGGATGTGGAAAAGGCGAAAGAACTGCTGAGTGAAGCAGGTTACGGCGACGGACTGGAACTGACGGTCCAGATCGGCTCCGGTTCCACAGGCAATCTTCAGCAGGCCACATTGCTGAAACAGCAGTGGGCGGAGATCGGCGTGACACTGAACATCGAACAGATCGACAGCGCGACGGCCAGCGCCAACTGGAGCGCGTTAAATTACGAGGTTTATTTCAGCTATCTGACCAGCGATATGACCGATACATCGGAACTGGCTGAACTCTGGTGCGTATATGACAGTACCCAGTGCTGGGGCAGCGGATGGAACAGCGACAGACAGAAAGAAGCGGAAGAATATGTGAAGATGGCCGCGACAGAAATGGACGAAGACAAACGTATGGAATATTACTGCGCGATGCAGGAGATCGTCGCGGAAGAAGTCCCCAATATTCCGCTTTACAACAGTTCCTTCTATATTGCCCATTCCGATAAGATCGACAATATCGTCCAGACACCCCTTGGAAATTATCGGTTTGAGACATTGACAAAAGAATAAAAGAGAAAGGGGACAAGGGGAATAAATGAGGGAGTTTAATTATATCCTGAAAAGGATTCTTCAGATGATCCCCGTCCTGCTTATCGTCACGGTCATTATTTTTGCCGGGATGCGCCTGATTCCAGGCGACCCGGCCGTGACGATGCTCGGCGACCACGCGACGCCGCAGGCATTGGAAGAAATGCGCCATAAGCTGGGACTGGATCAGTCGCTCATCGTACAGTACCTTATTTTCCTGAAGCAGGTACTGACTTTTGATTTCGGCAATTCCATCACCCTTAACGCGCCTGTATGGCAGCTTTTCAGACAGAAAGCGGTCGTTACGCTGACCTTGACATTGATGACAGGACTGGCGACATTGATCATAAGTTTCCTGTTCGGTTATATCGGCGGGATAAGCCGGAGCAAAGCGGTCACGAAGATCATCGATACGGCCGCGCTCATATTCATATCGGTGCCGGAGTTTTGGATCGGTATCCAGCTGATGATGATACTGGGCCTGAAACTGGGGCTCCTTCCCGTGGGCGGTTGGGGAAGCACGTGGCCGGAACATCTGCGGTCCATGATCCTTCCGGCTATTTCAGGATGCCTGGGGACGTCCGCGCTCATGATACGTAATATTGAAGAAGAGATCCTGAAGATACGCCGTCAGGATTATGTGGATTTCGCTTACAGCAAAGGATTGAAAAAGAGTATCGTCAGAGACAGGTATATCCTGAAAAACGTAATGGTCTCCACGATCACCCTGTTTTCCATGCGGATCGTGCATATGTTCGCCGGTAGCGTGGTCATCGAGACGGTATTCGCGCTGCCCGGACTGGGATCCATGCTCATGCAGGGGATCCTTGCCAGAGATTATACGTTGGTCCAGGGACTTGTCTATATATTCGCGGTCATCGTGCTTGTCATGAACCTGCTCACAGACATTTCCTATTCGTTTATCAATCCGCGTATACGTCTGGAATAGGAGGGCAGAAAATGAGAGCAAGATTAAAAGGTATGCCTGTCACATTTTACGTGGGAGCTTTCGTGCTCCTGATCATCCTGATGATGACCTTTTTTCCCGGACTGTTTACGAGCCAGGATCCGTATTATCAGGATATGAACGTCTTGCTTGAGGCGCCGTCGGCCGAGCACTGGTTCGGAACGGACGATCTGGGACGGGACGTTTATACGCGTGTTATCTACGGAACGCGGATCGATATGGCCATCGGTATTTTCGCCATGATCGTCCCGGC
>CALWEE010000052.1 GCA_944376975.1 uncultured Lachnospiraceae bacterium | reverse complement strand
ATCCCCGCCAGCGAGGGCAACCGGGGCGAGCCGAGCCCCCGTCCGCCCTTCCCGGCGGTGAAGGGCCTCTTTGGCAGACCGACCATTTTGAATAACGTGGAAACCTACGCCAACATCCCCCAGATCATCCTGAGAGGGCCGGAATGGTTCGCTTCCATGGGAACGGAAAAGTCCAAAGGCACGAAAGTCTTCGCCCTGGGCGGCAAGATCAACAACACCGGACTTGTGGAGATCCCCATGGGCACCACGCTGCGCACGGTGGTGGAAGAGATCGGCGGCGGCATCCCTGGCGGCAAGAAATTCAAGGCGGCCCAGACCGGCGGCCCGTCTGGCGGATGTATCCCGGCGGAACATTTCGACATTCCGATCGATTACGACAACCTGCTATCCATCGGTTCCATGATGGGTTCCGGCGGCCTGATCGTCATGGACGAAGACACCTGTATGGTGGACATCGCCAAGTTTTTCCTGGAGTTTACCGTTGACGAGTCCTGCGGCAAGTGTACGCCCTGCCGCGTGGGAACGAAACGTATGTATGAGATACTGGATAAGATAACCAAAGGCGAAGGGACCATGGAAGACCTTGACAAGCTGGAGGAACTGGCTTATTACATCAAGGAAAACTCCCTGTGCGGCCTGGGACAGACCGCGCCCAACCCGGTCCTTTCCACCCTCCGGTATTTCCGCGATGAATACATTGCCCATGTGGTCGACAAGAAATGTCCTGCCGGCGTGTGCAAGAACCTTCTGTCTTATCACATCGACGCGGACAAGTGCCGCGGCTGTACGCTGTGCTCACGGGTATGTCCGGCGGGCGCGATCGAGGGCAAAGTCAAAGAGCCGCATATGATCCATCAGGATAAATGTCTCAAGTGCGGCGCGTGTATGGAAAAATGCCGGTTCGGCGCGATCTACAAAGAGTGATGGAGGGCTGAGATAGATGGGAGATATTACAATGAAGATCAACGGGATGACGGTTACGGCTCCGGAAGGCTCGACCATTCTTGAGGCAGCCCGGCTGGCCCATATCGAGATCCCCACGTTATGTTTTCTGAAAGAGATCAACGAGATCGGCGCCTGCCGTATGTGCATCGTGGAAGTAAAAGGCGCCAAGAGTCTGGTGGCTTCCTGTGTCTATCCGATCAACGAAGGCATGGAAGTGTGGACCAATACGCCGAAGGTGCTGGATTCCAGGAGAAAGACACTTCAGCTTTTACTTTCCAACCATCGGAAAGAATGCTTATCCTGCGTGCGCAGCGGCAACTGCGAACTGCAGCAGCTGTGCAAGGACCTGGGCGTGACCGACGAGAATAAATACGCGGGCGACATGACCGAGACAGCGATCGACGATTCCGCGGCTCATATGATCCGGGACAACAGCAAATGTATCCTTTGCCGCCGCTGCTTTGCGGTCTGCGAGAAGACCCAGGGCATCGGCGTGATCGGGCCGAACCAGCGGGGCTTTAAGACGACCATCGGCTCGCCTTTCGACATGGGGCTGGGCGAGACCAGCTGCGTTTCCTGCGGCCAGTGCATCGCCGTCTGTCCGACAGGCGCCCTGTATGAGAAGGATTGTATCGACGACGTGATGGCGGCCATCGCCGATCCGGATAAATACGTCTGCGTTCAGACCGCTCCGTCTGTAAGAGCGGCTCTGGGTGAAGAATTCGGCTATCCCATCGGCACCAATGTGGAAGGCAAGATGGCGGCGGCGCTGCGCCGGCTGGGCTTTGACAAAGTATTCGATACCGATTTCTCGGCGGACCTGACCATCATGGAGGAGGCCCACGAGTTCATCGAACGGGTGCAAAACGGCGGGACATTGCCGCTCATCACCTCCTGTTCCCCCGGCTGGGTCAAATACTGCGAACATTATTTCCCGGATATGACCGAGAACCTGTCTTCCTGCAAATCGCCGCAGCAGATGTTCGGCGCCGTGCTGAAGACGTATTACGCGGAGAAAGCCGGCATCGATCCGAAAAAGATCGTCAGCGTCAGCGTGATGCCGTGTACGGCTAAAAAGTTTGAGATCGGACGGGACGATCAGGACGCGGCGGGCGTAGCCGATGTGGATTACGCCATGACCACAAGGGAACTGGCCCGCATGATCAAACGGGCGGGTATCCGCTTTACCGATCTGCCCGACGAAGGTTTTGACGATCCGCTGGGCGAGTCCACCGGAGCCGGCGTGATCTTCGGCGCCACCGGCGGCGTTATGGAAGCGGCCCTTCGGACGGCGGTGGAAACCCTTACCGGCGAAGAACTGAAGGAACTGGATTTCAAAGACGTCCGGGGCACGAAAGGCATCAAAGAAGCGTCTTACAACGTGGCCGGCATGGATGTAAAAGTGGCGGTGGCCTCCGGCCTGGGCAACGCCAGGGAACTTCTGGACAAGGTGAAGAACGGGGAAGCCGATTACCACTTTATCGAGATCATGGGATGTCCGGGCGGCTGTGTCAACGGCGGCGGACAGCCTCAGGTATCCGGTTCCGTCCGCAATACGGTAGATGTGCGGGCGCTCCGGGCCAAGGTGCTCTACGACGCGGATCAGTCCATGACCCTGCGCAAATCCCATGAGAATCCATCCGTGAAAAAGCTGTATGACGAATATCTGGGAAATCCGGGAAGTCACAGAGCCCATGAAATTTTGCATACGACTTACGTAAAAAGAACGATCAACGGGAATTAAGACTTAAAGATCAGGGCTGTTGCGTCTCGCAATGGCCCTGTTTTGTCCAAAAACATCTGTCAGGAAAGGATGGGAGATTTGAAAGTTATCGATTTTAAGACAGCCAGCTGCAAACACTGTTATAAATGCGTCCGTTCCTGCTCGGTCAAAGCCATACGGGTGCGGGACGCCCAGGCGCAGATCATGAAAGAATACTGCATCCTTTGCGGGAAATGCCTGGAAGTCTGTCCCCAGAACGCCAAAACCTTCGTGAGCGATCTGGACCGGGTGAAATATTACATACGGAACGGGGAAAAGGTGGTCATATCCATGGCCCCGTCGTACCTGGGCATACTGTCCGCCGACCATCCGGGCAAGGCGGTGGGCGCCCTGGAAGCTTTGGGCTTTTACGCGGTGCGGGAGACGGCGGAAGGCGCCGCCTACGTGACCGCGGAATACGCGAAGCTGCTGGCGGAAGGGACCATGGACAATATCATCACCACCTGCTGTCCCAGCGTGAACGACCTGGTGGAAAAATATTATCCCGCGCTGACGCCGTATCTGGCGCCGGTGGTCTCGCCCATGGTGGCCCACGGACGGCTGATCAAAAAGCTTTACGGGCCGGAGGTGAAAGTGGTGTTCCTCGGCCCCTGCGTGGCGAAGAAAGAAGAGGCGGAGGGCGATGAACGGACGGCGGGCGCCATCGACGCGGTCATCCATTTCGGCGAATTGAAAGAATGGATGGCGGAAAAGGGCATCGCGCTCAACGATTGCCCGGAAAGGCCGCTGGCCAATCCGGACCCGGGCATCAACCGGCTCTATCCGGTGAGCCATGGCGTCATCCAGTCGGTCATGGTGAAAAAAGCGCCGGAAAGCTACCGGAAGCTGTTCGTCGACGGCATCGACAACTGCCGGGAGATGCTGGACGCCATGGAAAAAGGCGAGATCCATGGCTGCTTCATCGAGATGAACATGTGCGAAGGCGGCTGCATCAAGGGGCCGGCGGTGGAAAAGATGGAGTTCTCCCGTTTCCGCGCCCGTTTCGATATCGAGGACAAGGTACAGTACACCGACGCCGCCTATCCGGAAGGAACGCCGGAGGTGGAGATGGCCAAGCATTTCTATTCCCGCATGGCGGATATGGGCAAGCCGACGGAAGCCCAGATCCAGGCGGTGTTAAAGGCCACCGGAAAATACAATAAAAATCAGGAGCTCAACTGCGGCGCCTGCGGTTATCCCACCTGCCGGGACAAAGCCATCGCGGTCTGTCAGGGCAAGGCGGAGATCCAGATGTGCCTGCCCTATACATATGAACAGGCCAAGTCCATGTCCAATCTGGTCATGGATACCACGCCCAACCTGATCTTCATCATCCGGAACGACCTGATGATCGAAGAATTTAACCGGAAGGCGGAAGCGGTCTTCCAGATCTCCCGGAATGAAGCCATTGGACGGTATATCTACGAATTCCTGGATCCGGAAGATTTTGAGACGGTGCTGCTCACCCACGACTCGATCCACCGGAAGAAAGAGGAGCTGCCCGCCTGGAACATGACGGCGTTAAAGACCATCGTCTATATCGAAAGCCGGGACGCCCTGCTGACGATCATCCAGGATATCACGGCGGAGGAGCAGGAAGCGGAAAAACAGTTCCAGCTGAAGATGCAGACGCTGACCGTGGCCCAGCAGGTCATCGACAAACAGATGATGGTGGCCCAGGAGATCGCGGGGCTTTTGGGTGAGACGACAGCGGAGACGAAGACCACCCTGAACCAGCTGAAACGTTCCATCCTGTCTGAAGAAGGCAAGTAAGCCGGAAGGGGGATACCGGTGAAAGTAAGTATAGAAGTATCATGGAAAAGCCTGAACAAGTACGGCGAAGAACTGTGCGGCGACAATGTGGAGATCCTGAAGACGCCGGATTCGGACATCGTCATCCTGGCGGACGGCATGGGCAGCGGCGTGAAAGCCAATATCCTGGCCACCCTCACATCAAAGATACTGGGCACCATGTTCCTTAAAGGGGAGGCCATCGACGAGGCGGTGGAGACGCTGGCCAGCACGCTGCCGGTCTGCAAAGTCCGGGGCGTGTCCTACTCCACGTTCAGCATTTTGCAGATCTTCCATAACGGGGACGCCTACCTGGTTGAATACGACAATCCGGGCTGTATCTTCGTCCGGAACCGGCGGCTCATGGACATTCCGTCGGAAGAACGGATGATCGGCGGGAAGAAGATCAAAGAATACCGGTTCAAAGCCCAGGTGGACGATTGTTTCGTGCTCATGAGCGACGGGACGATCTATGCCGGCGTGGGCGAGCTGCTGAATTTCGGGTGGACATGGGAAAGCATGGCCGATTACACCCTCAAGTGCGTCAAGGAAACCCGGTCCGCGGCCCGTCTGGCGGCTCTTCTTTCCAAAGCCTGCGACGATCTGTATCAGCAAAGGCCGGGAGACGACACCACGGTGGCGGTGACCCGGATCATCCCGCGCAAGGAAGTGGCCATTTTTACCGGCCCGCCGGAAAAAAAGGAAGACGACGCAAGGCTCATGAAGGCCTTTATGAAGACCGAAGGCAAAAAGGTGGTCTGCGGCGGCACCACGTCCCAGATCGCGGCCCGCTACCTGAACGAAAAGATCAAAAACAACGCGGACGGCACGAAGGAAGTGCCGCCCACCGCCTCCATCCGGGGGATCGATCTGGTAACGGAAGGCGTGCTGACCATGAGCCATACGCTGAAGCTGCTGAACACGTTCAACAGCGACGAAGTGGACGTGGATTTCTTCGAGGCGCTGGACGCGGACAACGGGGCGGCGGCCCTGGCCCGCGTGCTGATCGAAGACTGCACGGACGTCCTGTTCTTCGTGGGAAGGGCCAGCAATCAGGAAAATTACGACAATGCCGGACTGTTCGATATCAGCGTGCGCAAAAACCTGGTGGAACAGTTTAAAGACGTGCTGGAAAGCATGGGGAAAAATGTGACGGTCCAGTATTATTGAGAAAAACGAAGGGGCCGCTCCTGTCACCCGATCGGATGATAGGAGCGGCCCCTTTATCATGGATGAGCGCGTCCCGGAAGATCTCCGGGACCGGGCGTCCATCAGCCGGCGAATTTCTGCCAGTAGCCGACTACGAGCAGGATGCCGATGATGATGGGCAGGATGTAGGTCAGATAAAACCGGGCCCATTTGGGGAAACGCGCGCCGGTACCGGCATCCGCCTCCGCGATGAAGTTTTTCCATCCCCATCCCCGTTTGCTCGTACAGAAAAGCAGGTACATCAGGCTGCCGATGGGCAGCAGGGTGTTGGATACGATAAAGTCTTCCAGATCCTGTATGGTAGAGCCGGCGCCGAAGGGGGTGAACCCGCTCAGCACATTAAAGCCGAGGACGCAGGGAAGGGAAAGCAGGAAGATGAGGATGCCGTTGACGATAACGGCTTTCTTCCGGCTCCAGTTCCACAGATCCTTTGAAAAGCTGATGATGTTTTCAAAGACGGCGATAATGGTCGAGATGGAAGCGAAGGTCATAAAGACGAAGAACAGGGCGCCAAATATGTTGCCGGACGCGCCCATCTGGTTGAAGATGTTGGGCAGCGTGACGAACACGAGGCCCGGGCCTTCTCCCGGATTCACGCTGAAGGCGAAACAGGCGGGGAAGATGACCAGGCCGGACAGGAGCGCCACGGTGGTATCCAGCACGCAGATGTTGATGGATTCCCCGGTCAGCCGCCGTTCCTTGCTGATATAGCTTCCGAAGATGGCCATGGCGCCAATGCCCAGGCTCAGCGTGAAAAAGGCCTGCCCCATGGCGGCGTATATGACTTCGCCCAGACCGTACTGGGCCATTTTGCCGAAGTCGGGGATCAGGTAAAACTTAAGTCCCTCTATGGCGCCGGGCAGCGTCACGCTGCGGACGCACAGGATGAGCAGGATGACGAACAAAAAGCCCATCATCACTTTGGTGATCCGTTCCACGCCTTTTTGAAGGCCCAGGCTGCATACGCCGAAGCTCAGAACGATGACGAGGATCATCCAGAAAGTCATATATCCGGGACGGGCGAGCATATCATTAAAAATGTTGCTGACCTGATCGGGCGTCTGGCCGACAAACTCGCCCCGCAGCATTTTGAATATGTACGCCACCATCCATCCGCCGACGGTGGTATAGAACATCATCAGGATGTAATTGCCGGCGATGGCGATATAGCTTTCAATATGCCATTTCGAGCCTTTGGGTTCCAGTATGTGGAAACTTCTGGCCGCGGATCTCTGGCTTGCCCGGCCCACGGAAAATTCCATGACCATGACCGGCATGCCGAGGATGACAAGAAAGATCAGATAGATGACGACAAAGGCGGCGCCGCCGTATTTTCCCGTGATGTACGGAAAGCGCCACACGTTTCCCAGGCCGATGGCGCATCCTGCGGAAATGAGGATGAAGCCGAGGCGGGAAGCAAAACGTTCTCTTTTTTCCATAAAAAAGTCCCCCTGACAGAAAATGATCTTTTCCGGGCGCCGCGCGCCGTCGGAAAATGTGCCCGTCGTTTTGTTTTTCTTCGGGCAGTATAAAACAGTATAACAAAATCCGGCGGGCGCTTCAATAGTTTGCGCGGCGGATTTCATATTATAAAGAAGAAAAGAAAATAATTGAAGTATCAAAGTATTTCTTGCTATAATAAAGAATCAATGCTATATATAGATAATGTCATACACAGACAGAAAGGATGATTTGTATGGTACCGATGACAGCACGTACGATCTGCGAAGCAGTATCCGGGGAATTGCTGGCCGGAGATCCGGAAAGTATCATCACAGATATTTGCATAGACAGCCGTCAGGCGGGCAGCGGCAGCCTTTTCGCGCCCATCATCGGGGAAAAGGTGGACGCCCACAAGTTCATCGCCCAGGTGCTGGCCGGGGACGCCGCGGGGACCCTCATGTCCCATGGAGACGTGACCTGTCCTGAAAAAGTACATATCAAAGTTCCTGATACGGTAAAAGCGCTGGGCGACCTGGCCGCCTGGTACAGGAGGCAGTTTTCCATGCCGGTCATCGGGATCACCGGGAGCGTGGGCAAGACCTCCACGAAAGAGATGATCGCGGCGGCGCTTCAAGTGAAGTATTCCATTCTTAAGACCGCGGGCAACCAGAACAGCCAGATTGGCGTGCCGCTGACCCTTTTCCGCATGGAACCGTCCCAGAAAATGGCGGTGATCGAGATGGGCATCAGCGAGTACGGCGAGATGGAAAACCTGGTCCGGTTTGTCCGGCCGGACATGGCGGTGGTCACCAATATCGGCGACGCCCACATTGCCCAGTTCGGCGTCCGGGAGAATACCGCCCGGGAAAAGTTAAAGATCGCCATGGGATTTGGCGGCGGGCAGCGGCTTTTCCTGAACGGCGACGATCCGCTCCTTCGGGCGGCGGCGCCGGAACAGCGGGAAAAATGCCGGGTGATCCTTTACGGCACCGGCGCGGACTGCGATTACCGGGCGGAAAATATCCATATCCGGGACGGCAAGAACTGCTTTACCCTTGTCTGTCCGGAAGGAAAGGAAGAGATCGTCATCCGGCAGCTGGGCATCCATAACGTGTACAACGCCCTTGTGGCCATTGCCGTGGCGGCCGCGTCCGGCATATCCCCGAAAGAGGCGAAAGCCGGACTGGCGTCCTATGAAGGCATTGCCATGCGCCAGCAGATCAACCATCTGCGGGACGGGATCAAAGTCATCGACGATACGTACAACGCGAGTCCCGCCTCGGTCAAAAGCGGCGTGGACGTGCTGATGCAGCTGGACAACACCGGACGTAAGATCGCCGTCCTGGGCGATATACTGGAACTGGGCGAACTGTCCGGGCAGCGTCATCATGAGCTGGGAAGGGATATTGCCGACAGCGGCATCGACGCCGTGGTCACGGTGGGCCGGGAGACGCGTTCGCTCGCAGCGGGCGTGAAAGAAAAGAACGATCGTGTCCATGTGGTCAGCTTTATGTCCAATGAAGAAGCGTCGGCTTATCTGACAGGATATATAAGGCCCGGGGACGCGGTGCTCGTAAAGGGTTCCCGGGGCATGCGCGAAGAAGAAGTGGTCGCCGCCCTGCGGCAGGCCTTCAGACAGGAGGATGAACATGTATAAGATCCAACAGGTTGAAAGACTTACCGATACCATATATAAAATGGACGTGGAGGCGCCCCGGGTGGCCAGACGGTGCCAGCCGGGAGAATTCGTCA
>CALWEE010000051.1 GCA_944376975.1 uncultured Lachnospiraceae bacterium | reverse complement strand
GTTCCCGGAAGCCGGAAAGGGCAATCTGGGCGTGGGCAGCACCATATTCGCGGTCAAGCCGGGAGACGGTTCCGCCAGAGAGCAGGCGGCTTCCTGCCAGAAGGTCCTCGGCGGCTGGGCGAACATCGCCAACGAGTACGCCACGAAACGTTACCGTTCCAACCTGATCAACTGGGGCATGCTGCCCTTCCTTATCCCGGAAGGCGAACTGCCGTTTAAGAACGGCGATTATCTGTTCATCCCCGAGATCACGAAGGCGGTG
This sequence comes from uncultured Lachnospiraceae bacterium, assembly GCA_944376975.1. Classification (GTDB taxonomy): domain Bacteria; phylum Bacillota; class Clostridia; order Lachnospirales; family Lachnospiraceae; genus Frisingicoccus. The sequence continues at coordinate 8,865 of CALWEE010000051.1, read as the reverse complement.
AAGGAAAAAGCGGATACCGTTACCGCTTACGTTGTCAAAGACAGCCTTGTTCCCTTTGAGATGACATTGGGCGAGCTGACCGATGAAGAACGGGAGATCATCCTGAAAGGATGCCTGATCAATTATAACCGGGTAGACTGATCGCGCGGGCGATCGGCTATAGAATAAAAAAAGATGTATGGGATCGTTCCCATACATCTTTTTTTGAAAATAAGTTATTTATCTTTGTTTTTCTGGTTTGCCATGACCATGGCCCGGACTTTGAGGGGCAGGCCGAACAGGGTGATGAAGCCGGAAGCGTCATGGTGGTCGTACATATCTCCGGTGGTAAAGGACGCCAGAGATTCATTGTACAGAGAGTAGGGCGATGTGGTGCCGGCTTTGATGATATTGCCTTTGTAAAGTTTGAAACGGACTTCACCGGTCACGTATTTCTGGGTGGACTCCACAAAAGCCTGGATCGCCTCCCGAAGGGGCGTGAACCATTTGCCTTCGTAAACCACCTGAGCCAGCTTGTTGCCCATATCTTTTTTGGTTTCCATGGTGGCCCGGTCCAGTACAAGTTCTTCCAGCTGGGAGTGGGCCTCCATCAGGATCGTTCCGCCGGGTGTTTCGTATACGCCGCGGGATTTCATGCCTACGACCCGGTTTTCCACGATATCGATGATGCCGATGCCGTTCTCGCCGCCCAGTCTGTTCAGCTCCGTGATGATCTCGGACACTTTCATGGCTTTGCCGTTGAGTGTCTTGGGAATACCGGCTTCAAAAGTCATGGTCACTTCGGTCTCTTTGTCGGGAGCCTTCTGAGGCGTAACGCTCAAAACGAGCAGATCGTCATAGTTGGGCGCGTTGGACGGATCTTCCAGTTCCAGTCCTTCGTGGCTGATGTGCCACAGGTTCCGGTCGCGGCTGTAGCTGTGGCTGGCGTCAAAGGGAAGATCGATGCCATGGGCTTTACAGTAGGCGATCTCGTCTTCGCGGGACTGCATGGTCCACACATCGGTCATACGCCAGGGCGCGATGATCTTGATATCCGGAGCCAGAGCCTTGATGCCCAGCTCAAAACGGATCTGGTCGTTGCCTTTTCCGGTGGCGCCGTGACAGATGGCGACAGCACCTTCCTTACGGGCGATCTCCACCAGTTTTTTGGCGATGGCCGGACGGGCCATGGATGTGCCCAGCAGGTATTTGTTTTCGTAGACCGCGCCTGCCTGTACGCAGGGCATGATATAATCGTCGCAGAATTCGTCGACGATGTTTTCGATATATAATTTGGAAGCGCCGGACATTTTGGCCCGTTCGTCCAGACCACCCAGCTCCTCGCCCTGGCCGCAGTCGATGCAGCAGCAGATGACGTCGTAATTGAATGTTTCTTTGAGCCACGGAATGATCGCTGTGGTGTCCAGTCCTCCGGAATATGCTAAAACAACTTTTTCTTTCATGGTTGATGACCTCCTGGATATGTATATGTCCTTTTTTCAGGTACGTTCCCTATATTACAACACCTTTTGACGGATTGCAATAGTTTTTTATGAGAAAATTGCATTTTTATAAAAATAAGTGAATAAATAGTGAATAAAACAGGGGAATAAATGTATAAAATGAGAAAAATATACATAATTATTAAAAATGACTTTACAGGAGACGAAAAAAGTATTATGATAGCCTAAGCCGGGGATATCCCGGATGTTCAGGTTAAAAGAAAGTGAGAGATGGATATGATAAAAGCAGGGATCATCGGTTCAACAGGTTATGCCGGCCAGGAGCTGGTCCGGCTGCTGACGCAGCATAAAGACGCCCAGGTCGTCTGGTATGGTTCCAGAAGCTATATCGATAAAAAGTACGCGGACGTTTTCCAGAATATGTTCCAGATCGTGGACGCGTCCTGCATGGACGATAATATGGATGAACTGGCGAAGGCGGTGGACGTGATCTTTACGGCGACGCCCCAGGGGCTGTGCGCGTCTCTGGTCAATGAAGACATTTTAAATAAAGTAAAGATCATCGATCTGAGCGCGGACTTCCGCATCAAAGACGTGAGCGTATACGAAAAATGGTACGGCCTCCGGCACGCCAGCCCCCGCTTCATCGGCGAAGCGGTCTACGGCCTGTGCGAGATCAACCGGGAAGATGTGAAGAAAGCCCGTCTGGTGGCGAATCCCGGCTGCTATACGACCTGCTCGATCCTTACCCTTTATCCCATGGTAAAAGAAGGGATCATCGATCCGGACACGATCATCATCGACGCCAAGTCGGGAACGTCCGGCGCGGGCAGGGGAGCCAAAGTGGACAACCTGTTCTGCGAAGTCAATGAAAATATGAAAGCGTATGGCGTGGCGACCCACAGACATACGCCGGAGATCGAGGAACAGTTGGGTTACGCGGCGGGCAAGCCGGTCCTTTTGAATTTTACGCCCCACCTTGTCCCCATGAACCGGGGGATCCTGGTGACCGCTTACGCGTCCCTGGCCAAAAAGGCGACGGCCGAAGAGGTCCGGGCGGTTTACGACCGCTATTATGGAAAAGAGAAGTTTGTCCGCGTGCTCAAACCGGGGGACTGTCCTCAGACCCGGTGGGTGGAAGGAAGCAATTATACCGATATCAATTTTGTGCTGGATGAGAGGACCGGCCGCCTGATCATGATGGGGGCTTTGGACAATCTGGTAAAAGGCGCCGCGGGACAGGCGGTGCAGAACATGAATCTGATGTTTGGGCTTGATGAAGCCGAAGGGCTTGAACTGGTGCCCATGTTTCCATAATAGGTCACGGGAGGAGAAAAGTATGAAGATCATCGAAGGCGGCGTGACAGCCGCGAAAGGATTTGAAGCAGCGGCGGCCGAAGCCCGGATCAAATATAAAGACCGGACAGATATGGCCATGATATACAGCGAAAGACCCTGCGTGGCGGCGGGAACGTTTACCACCAATGTGGTCAAAGCGGCTCCGGTAAAGTGGGACCAGAAGATCGTTAAAGGATCGCCCTTTGCCCAGGCCGTCATCATCAATTCCGGTATCGCCAACGCCTGTACCGGCGCCGAGGGCATGGAATATTGCCGTCAGACGGCGCAGGGCGCGGCGGCCCTATTGAACATACCGGAAGAAGCCGTGCTGGTGGCATCCACCGGCGTGATCGGCATGCAGCTTCCCATCGACCGGATCAAAGCCGGCTCGGAAACGCTGGCCCGGGCAAAAAAACCCACCATCGAAGCGGGGCATGAGGCGGCTAAAGCCATCATGACCACCGATACGGTGCCGAAGGAGATCGCCGTTTGCTTTGAGATGGGCGGCAAGACGGTGACCATGGGCGGTATGTGCAAAGGGTCCGGCATGATCCATCCCAACATGTGCACCATGCTGGGATTCATCACCACGGACGCGGCCATTTCAAAGGAACTGCTCCAGGAAGCCCTCAGTGAGGATATAAAAGATACATACAATATGGTTTCCGTGGACGGGGACACCTCCACCAACGATACGGTACTGGTGCTGGCCAACGGCATGGCCGGAAACGCTGTCGTGACCGAGAAAAACGCGGATTACGACGCGCTCCGTAAAGCGCTGAATACGGTGAACACCTATCTGTGCCGGAAGATCGCCGGAGACGGGGAAGGGGCGACGGCCCTGTTTGAAGTCAAGATCATCGGGGCGAAGACGAAGGCGGACGCGGTCACGCTGAGTAAATCGGTGGTGACCTCCAACCTGACCAAAGCGGCGATCTACGGACACGACGCCAACTGGGGACGGATCTTATGCGCCATGGGTTATTCCGGCGTGGATTTCGATCCGGAAAGGGTGGATCTGTTTTTTGAAAGCGCGGCTGGAAAGATCCAGATCATGAAAGACGGCGTGGCGGCGGATTACAGCGAGGAAGAAGCCACCAAGATCCTGTCTGAGCCGGAAGTGACAGCCATCGCGGATGTGAAGATGGGCGACGCTTCGGCCACAGCCTGGGGCTGCGACCTGACATATGATTATGTGAAGATCAACGCGGATTATCGGAGCTGACCACCGGTCACCGTAAGGAAAAGGGGCGAGAACAATGGAAAAAGGAATGGAAAAATATCTTCAGAAAGCCAGCGTGCTGATCGAGGCGCTGCCATATATCCAGAGATTCAACAGAAAGATCATCGTTGTCAAATACGGCGGAAGCGCCATGGTCGATGAGGAACTGAAACGGAACGTGATCAAAGACGTGACCCTGCTGAAACTGGTCGGCTTCAAACCGATCATCGTCCACGGCGGCGGCAAGGAGATCAGCCAGTGGGTCGGGAAAGTGGGAAAAGAACCCCGATTCATCAACGGTCTCAGGGTCACGGACGAAGAGACGATGGAGATCGCCGAAATGGTGCTCAACAGGGTCAATAAAGGGCTTGTGCAGCTTGTCCAGCAGCTGGGCGTCAAAGCGGTGGGCATCAGCGGAAAAGACGGCGGCCTTCTGACCGTCGAGAAAAAATATTCCGACGGACAGGATATCGGCTACGTGGGCGAGATCACGGAAGTGAACCCCAAAGTGCTGTTCGACCTGCTCAGCGATGATTTTCTTCCCATCGTCTGCCCCATCGGCCTGGATAAAGATTTCCAGACCTATAATATCAACGCGGACGACGCGGCCTGCGCCATCGCCAAAGCGGTCAACGCGGAAAAACTGGCGTTCCTGACCGATATTGAGGGCGTGTACAAAGATCCCAAAGATCCGGCCACCCTCATTTCCGAACTGTCCATCGAGGAAGCCCACGGCCTGATCGCGGACGGTTATATCGGCGGCGGCATGCTCCCCAAACTGAACAACTGCATCGACGCCATCGACAACGGCGTATCCCGGGTGCATATACTGGACGGGCGCATCCCCCATTGCCTGCTTTTGGAGATCTTTACGAACAAAGGTATCGGAACGGCTATTTTAGGCAAAGACGAAGGAAGGTATTATCATGGTGACGAATGAATTTAAAGAATATGCCGAAGCGGCGTTGATCCATACCTACGATCGCTTCCCGGTGGCTTTCGATCACGGGGAAGGCGTGTATCTTTACGATACGGACGGGAAAAAATATCTGGATTTCGCGGCGGGCATCGCGGTGAACGCTTTCGGCTATCATGTGGAAGAATATATCGAAGCGCTGAAAAACCAGATCGACAAGCTGCTCCACATATCCAACCTGTTCTATACGGAACCGATGGTGGCGGCCGCCCACAAGCTGGTGAAGGCCAGCGGGCTGAAACGGGTCTTTTTTACCAACAGCGGAACGGAAGCCATTGAAGGCGCCATTAAGGTGGCCCGGAAATATGCGTTCAAAAAGGATGGCCATACCGATCACGAGATCATCGCCATGGAACATTCTTTCCACGGACGGAGCATGGGCGCTTTGTCGGTGACCGGGAACCCTCACTACAGGGAAGCTTTCGGCCCGGGCATCGGCCATGTGGTGTTCGCGAAATACAATGACCTGGAAGACGTGCGGTCCAAGATCACGGACAAGACCTGCGCCATCCTGTTCGAGACCGTGCAGGGCGAAGGCGGGATCTATCCGGGACAGGCGGAATTTATCAAAGAGATACGGAAGCTGTGCGATGAAAAGGACATCCTTCTTATTTTGGATGAGATCCAGTGCGGCATGGGCCGTACCGGGAAAATGTTCGCCTATCAGCATTACGGCATCCTGCCGGATGTGATGACAACGGCCAAGGCCCTGGGCTGCGGCGTGCCGGTGGGCGCGTTCGTCGTTGGCGAGCGGGCGCAGAACGCCCTGGAACCGGGAGATCACGGTTCCACCTATGGGGGCAATCCCCTTGTGTGCGCGGCGGTATCAAAGGTATTCGACATGTTTGAAAGCCATCACGTGCTGGAGCAGGTCAATGCCGTGGCTCCGTACCTGGATGAACAGCTGTCCAAACTTGTCGACCGGTTTGACGCGGTCAAGGAGACGCGGGGCATGGGACTTATCCGGGCCCTGGAACTGAACGTCCCGGCTGGACCGTACATAAGAAAAGCTTTGGAAAAAGGCCTGGTCATCATCTCCGCCGGATCGAACATCATACGGTTCGTCCCGCCGCTCGTCATCACGAAAGCCAACGTGGATGAAATGTACGCCATATTGGAAAGCTGTTTTGAAGAGATCGGCTAAATAACACGAAAAACCGCCCTCAGGGCGGCCCTCATAAAACAGCATAAGAATGCTTTCGGGAAACGGCGTGGCTTCGGCTGCGCCGTTTCTCCGTTTTGCGGGCCATTCAGCAGGGTCGCGTGGAGTATCCCGCAAGGTCATAGGAAATGTCGATCTGATGTCAGATAATTCCCCGCTTATGTTGTCGCTATCCGCTCAACCGTATATAATTTATCTTGGTAGGTTTTAAGCAGAAAGGACGGGTACAGAAACTTGGCGAAGGTGAGCGCGTACCCGGCGCGGTAAAGTCCAGCCGTGTTCGGCCGACACCAAAAGACGCGGAAAAGCCCGTTGATGGGCGGCGTAAAATCCTGGCTTAGGAAAATCTTAATATTTTATCATGCAAGAAATAATAAACAGAAACCCATATGCTGATATGATGTAAAAAACCACTGGGGAAAGGATCAAGGATATGTCTGAAAAAATATTGATCGTCGATGACGAAGTCGAAATCGCGGACTTGATAGAAGTCTATCTGAAAAACGAAAATTATACTGTATTCAAGTTCTATACGGCAACGGAAGCATTGGAATGTATCCATACGGTCACGCTCGACCTTGCCATTTTGGATATCATGCTTCCCGACATCAACGGGTTTACCCTCTGTCAAAAGATCAGAGAACGCTATACTTACCCTGTCATCATGTTGACGGCGAAAGACGCGGAAACAGATAAGATTACCGGCCTTACCCTTGGCGCGGATGATTATATTACAAAGCCATTCCGCCCCCTTGAAATGGTCGCGCGTGTAAAATCTCAATTGCGGCGGTATAAAAAGTATAATGTTGCCATTCCGGAGGAAAAGCAGCATATCATTCTATATTCCGATCTGACGCTGGATATAAAGAAACATGAGTGCCTGCTAAATGATAAGCCGATCTCATTGACGCCTACCGAGTTCTCTGTTTTGCAAATCCTTTTAGAGAACAGGGGGATCGTCATCAGCGGAGAGGAGTTGTTCCACAGGATATGGAAAGATGAGTATTACACGAAATCAAACAATACGATCACCGTCCATATCCGACGCTTACGGGAAAAGTTAGGCGATACTTTGGAAAATCCAAAATATATTAAAACCATTTGGGGAGTGGGGTATAAAATTGAAGAAAAATAAACAAGATGATTTTTCTGTATTCCAACGAAAGATTGCCATTCGTTTTTTTGGAAGCGCGGTCCTGTCTGTCCTAATTGTAGTGGCAATATACTTGTTCCTTTGGAAAAGAAGATTGGGCGATTTCATTGTATATCTCTTAGAGTTCTTTCTGCAAATGGAGCATGAAGAAGCTTTTTTGATCTATCATAACAATTTCAGAGGATATAAAGAAATCTTTTTCACGGTCGCAATTATCACTATTTTCTTGCTGCTGCTTCTCTTTTTGTTCCGCTGGATCACCCGTTACTTTAGGGAAATCAACGGAGGGATCGACAGCCTTTTAGAAGATGATGAAAGCAAGATCTGTCTTTCGAGAGAAATGCTGCCGTTTGAATGTAAATTAAACACCGTGAAACAAAATCTTAGACAGCAAAAAGAAGCAACCGCCCTTGCCGAGCGGAGGAAAGATGAACTTGTTATGTACCTTGCCCATGACATTCGTACCCCGCTAACCTCGGTGATCGGCTATTTAAGCCTTTTAGAGGAAGACCCCGATATGACAGTATCGGATCGTGCTAAAAATGTTCATATCGCTTTAGAGAAAGCATATCGGCTGGATAAAATGGTCAATGAATTTTTTGAGATCACGCGCTATCATTCAAAGCAGATCAAGCTGTCAAAGCAAAATATCGACTTATATTATATGCTGGTGCAACTACGTGACGAGCTTCTTCCGACATTTACAGCGCAGAATAATTCCATTGAACTTGATCTTGATGAAAATACAACCCTATACGCGGACCCCGAAAAGTTAGCCCGTGTATTCAGCAATATCTTGAAAAACGCGGTAACATATAGTTACCCCGACACAAAAATCGTTGTTTCTGTTGAGGATACAGAAAAGCATATGGCTATTCTGTTTCAAAATCAAGGTGAAACCATTCCTGCCGAAAAGCTTTCGTCCTTATTTGATAAATTTTATCGCCTGGACGAAGCGCGTATTTCTGATACAGGTGGGACCGGTTTAGGTCTTGCGATCGCCAAAGAAATCGTATTGCTGCATGGCGGCACGATCGAGGCAAACAGCGAAAATGAAACCATTACAATTTCTGTTATCCTGCCTGTATCTTAGGATTATCTTAGGAATTAAGCAACCTAATAGTCATGTTCCAAACGCCCCTTTACGGTAAACTGTTTACTGTAAGGGGGCGTTTTTAATACCCTAAAATTTCAGGAAAGGACATAGAAGTTTATGAACGAAAGAAATGATAAACAGCGCGAAAGGAAAACAAATCGACGGATCATCCTTATCCTCACCTTTTCCATCATAATGATCGTGATCGCTATTTTGGGGAGCCTGCTCCTTAAAGGCTCTGAAGAACACGTAATACTCAATCCCGCGGATACACGACCGGGTCTGACGCTTGGTGACGATATATCATCGGGGATTGAGGAAAGCGGCAACCCGCGATCTTCAACGGATGATACAGGATGGAATTTGACTTTAGTAAATAAATGGAACCCTATTCCCGACAATTATGAAATAAACCTTGTGGAAGTTCCCGGCGGTGAAAAAGTTGACGAACGTATTTATGAGCCGCTTATGGAAAT
>CALWEE010000050.1 GCA_944376975.1 uncultured Lachnospiraceae bacterium | reverse complement strand
CTGCCTACTCCGCCGGTGATCCCTATAACTTTCATATTGCCGCTCCTTTTATTTGGCTTCGTACCAGTTATGCCCGGTATTCGTGTCGATCTCCAGGGGGACGCGAAGGTCGGCGGCGTGTCCCATCTCCTCTTTCAGGATGGCTTTCACCTGTTCTGTTTCATCTTCCGCCGCTTCGATGAGCAGTTCGTCGTGGACCTGGAGGACCAGACGGGAACGCAGTCCCTCTTTTCGCAGCCGTTCGTCCACCCGGATCATGGCGATCTTGATGATATCCGCCGCCGTTCCCTGGATGGGGGAATTCATGGCGACCCGTTCTCCGAAAGACCGCTGCATGAAATTGGCGGATTTAAGTTCCGGTACCGGACGTTTCCTGTGGAACAACGTATACGCGTTCCCGGTTTTTTTCGCGCTGTCGACCAGGCCGTCGAGAAACGCCTTGATACTCGGGTAGGTTTCAAAATACTGATGGATATAGTTTTCCGCTTCCTTGCGGGATATGCTCAGTCCCTGGCTCAGGCCGAAGGAACTGATGCCGTATACGATGCCGAAGTTGACCGCTTTGGCATTGCTCCTCTGGGCGGGCGTCACGTCTTTCAACGGGACGTGGAAAACCTGAGAGGCCGTGATCTTGTGGATGTCTTCTTCCTCCCGATAGGCCTCGATCAGCTGCTCATCCCCGGACATATGGGCCAGGACGCGAAGTTCGATCTGGGAATAATCGGCGTCCACAAAGACATAGCCATCTTCCGGCACGAATACTTTCCGTATCTGCCGGCCCAGTTCCATGCGGACGGGGATATTCTGGAGGTTGGGCTCCGTGCTGCTGATCCGTCCGGTGGCCGTGATGGTCTGGTTGAAGGTGCCGTGTATCCTTCCGTCTTCGGCTATATAACCGGCGAGACCGTCCGCGTAGGTGGATTTTAATTTGGTCAGCTGCCGGTATTCCAGGATGAGGGAGACGATCGGGTCTTCGTCTTTCAGTTTTTCCAGGACGGACGCGGAAGTGGAATAACCGGTCTTCGTCTTCTTTCCGAAAGGCAGTCGCAGCTTTTCAAAAAGGATAACGCCCAGCTGTTTCGGCGACTGGATATTAAAGGTTTCGCCGGCCAGATCCCATATCTCTTTTTCCAGCGTCCGGATACGTTCTTCGAGCCGGCTGCCGTATGCGTTAAGCTCGGCCTTTTCCACTTTGATGCCCGTTGTTTCCATGCGGTAAAGGCAAAAAGCCAGAGGCTGTTCGATCTTTTCATAAAGCTCCCACATCTGTTCGCTTTCCAGCTTTTTCCTGAGCGGGGAAAGGGAACGCCTGGGGATATCGGCCAGACAGGTGAGCCAGGTTGGGATATGTTCTCTCCCCTCATCGGTCGGCTCTTTCAGCCCTTTTTTCCCCAGCAGTTCCTGTTCGGACGGGATCGTCTCGCCCAGATAGTCCCGGGCGATGTCATCGTAAGCGTAGGTATCTTTTAACGGGTTCAGAAGATAGGCCATAAGGCTTACATCCATCATGCGGCAGCCTTCCGGTATGGAAAGGCAATGCCGTTGTTTCTTCACGTCTATCGTGGCTAAGACAACGCCGGCCGCGTACAGGGCGTCCAGTTTTTCCTCAAGGAAAGCCCAGTCGTCCTTTTGAGCGGGCAGCCAGCAGCTTTCCCGGTCGCTGGCGCTCAGGCAAAGACCGGTTAAAGTCGCTTCTTTTACAGCGAAAAACCCTACGACGTCCGTTTTCCCCAGTGCTTTAAAAAAGTCTTCCCATTGATCTTTTTCAAGGGTGACGGCCGGTTTGACCGTATGGTCGGTCGCGGCGCCGCCGGAAAAACGGTTGAGGATATTTTTAAATTCCAGCCGTTTGAACAGTTGGTACGCTTCTTCGGAATACATGCCGTCCAGCGTGGCGTCATCCAGCGACACATCCAGAGGACAGTCCGTGTCGATGGTCGCCAGTTTTTTGCTGAGTACCGCCATGTCATAATGTTCTTTCAGGTTGGCCGACGCCCGGGCCGGTTTGATCGCGTCCGCATGGGCATAGGCGTTTTCAATGCTCCCATAGGATGTGATGATCTTCGTGGCCGTCTTTTCACCGATGCCAGGGACGCCGGGTATATTGTCCGAAGCATCGCCCATGAGGGCTTTCAGATCGATGAACTGGGAAGGCGTGACCTGGTATTTCGCGAGCACGTCTTTCGCGTGATAGTTCTCGATCTCTGTTCCGCTCATCTTTGTTTTCGGAATACGTATACATATATCGTCCGTCGCCAACTGGAGCAGATCCCTGTCGCCGGATATGACGGATACCGCGTAGCCGTCTCTTTCGCATTTTCTGGACAATGTCCCCAGGATATCGTCGGCCTCGTACCCTTCTTTTGAAACAGTCAGGATACCCATGGCTTTAAGGACCTCCTTAAGAACAGGCACCTGTTCCCTGAGTTCCTCCGGCATGGGTTTGCGGGTGCCTTTATAGGCGTCGTACATTTTATGCCGGAAAGTGGGCGCGCTCAGGTCGAAAGCGACGATCAGCCGCGCGGCCTGCTCCTCGTCCAGTATTTTAAACAGGATATTTAAAAATCCGTATATGGCGTTGGTATGAAGGCCTTCCGAGTTGGAAAGGTCGGGGATCCCATAAAAGGCCCGGTTCAATATGCTGTGTCCATCGATCAATACTGCTTTTTGCTTCATTTTCCATCCTCCTGATCCCGGCTGTCTGTTTCGTACATGATCTCGATATCCGGAAGCTCCTCCGGCACGAGGCGCTGCCGCCCGTCGATCTGTACATATCGAAAATAAACGGTCCGTCCTTTTCCGGCGAAATCATCGATCTTCACGTCGGACCGTTCTTCCGCCTGGTGTTCCCTGGCCGGCGTCGGCGTGTCGCCGAAAAAGGCGTAGACCGAATGTTGGATGCGGGTCATGATCCGCTCCCGTTCGCTCGCCTCCATGTACTGAAATAAAAAGAAAACTCCCGTGCCCGCGATCAAAAGGAAAAACGCGGCGCAGGCGCAGATCCACTTCCGTACCCTGACTTTTTTCCGGCGCTTCAGCCACGCTTCCTTATCTTTCAGCTTGTTTTTCAGGCCGTTTATAAAGTCCGTGTCCTCCCCCTCATCCAGCTGGCGGATACCTGTTATGACCATATAATAGACTTCCAGGTCGTCATAGCAGGAAGGACAGTTCTTCACGTGTTCGATGAAGGCTTCCAGGGTTTCGTCGTCCATCTTGTCATCTATGAAATTCCCCATTAATTGTTGCGCTTCTCTGCAGTTCATCTCTTTCTCCTTTTTAACAGTATTATCATACACCATTTCGGGTCACATTAAAAGAAAGACTTTCCCGTAGAGCAGGAAAAGGCCCCGGAATATGCTCCGGAGCCTTTTTGACATCAATAATCGACGATCTCTTCGATGTTCTTCACCAGGGAATCGGTGGATACGGCGCTGATATTGTTCAGGAAGATCACGTCCTGAATACCTTTCTCACGGATCAGGCTGGTTATGCCTTCCGGATAATAACGGTAATCGACCACGTAAACGGTCTGGTAATCATCCACGAGGAAAGGAACAAAAGCGTTTCCGAAAGACTCTTTGACCACCAGACAGGAGGAACCGTCGGAAAGGGTCGGATTCTCTATGGTGGAGAACGGATTGTCGCCGCCGATAAAGCAGTTGTATTTTCCGCTGGAAGCCCAGTCGGTCACATCCTGGATGACCTTCCACTGCTGTTCGTTTCCGTCGGAATCTACAAAAGTCATCTCGTTCGTCGCCTTCGGGATATACGCGACAACGGTATCCGGATTGGAACCGAGGGCCGCGTTCTGTTCGCTGGACGCGTAATAGGTTCCGAGGAAATCATCGAAGGTCATGGTCTCGAATTCGGAAAGCAAAGTTGGACTTTCGCCTTTTACGTTCATATATTCGCAGTAGGTATAATACGCGCCGAGGGCGGTCCAGTGATGATCCGTACGGAAATACAGGTATTCATCGGAATGGGCCTTGAACGTATCAAACAGATCCACGGTCTTTACGCGTTCGTCCAGACTGGCGTAAACGTAATCGATGGCTTCCTGCTGGTTGCTGCATCCCAGCTCGTCCTGGAGCTTCTGGTCCAGATAGATCCCGGTGCTTATGGGAACGACAATGTCGTATATGTTGACCGAGTCATCCACCTTGTTGGCCAGCCGGTTAAGGGCGTTCACGTAACGGTCGACCGGTCCGGTGGCAAAATAGTATAACTGGAAGGCGGTATCGCCGGAAATATAAATGGATCCCACCTGTTCCGGCACCGCTTCGATCTCCCGTCGTTTTTTGCCGCCGCTGGCGTTGTCGATGGCGTTGGCCTCATCCTGCTGCGCCTGCATCTTTTCTTTCATCCTGTTTTCAAGATCGTCAAAGTAGGCCTTGCCGCAGTCGGAAATGATCATGGTCATATCAAACTTTTCAGTGGGGATCGCGTCCGCTTCTTGGATCGTCCCGTGGAGCGTTGTCGATCCGAACCCGTAAAGAGAACGGTATTTATTGTTTCCGGAGATGAGCAGTTCCCGGAAAGGAAACGTATCGGAATACCATGTGTCCACGCCTGTAAAAAATTCACCGTTCAAAAAGGTGGAAAGAGAAAAGGAAGGAAACGTGGCCAATGTACGCTTCTCCACTTCCGACTCTTTCGGCCTGAGCGGCAGGATAAGGGCAATGACCGCCATGATGAAGATCGAGGCGCCAAATACCCGTATTTTCATTTTATAGTATTTATAATTTTTCTTTTTCGGCCGTCGTCCTGGCTGCCGCGGCCGTCTTTCATCTGTTCTGTCCATCTTCCAACCCTTTCTTTCGATCAAAACTTGGCGTAAAGGAACGGATTATAGCTGTTGCCCACGAGAGCCATGGTCGCCAGCAGCAAAAGCACCGTCGGCCCGGCCACTTCAATGGCCCGGCGGACATATTTGAAGATCAGGTTGCGTTTGCATTTCCGGCACATGGCATTGTAAACATTTCGCAATACAGGCGTACAGCCGAATATGGAAGCCGCGATGAAAAACAGATTGTTCTTTAAAGCCATCGTCACTTCGATATTGGTAAAGCCGTTATGGTTCAGTCCGAACATACCCTTGAACATGGTGCCCAGCAAGGAAAGATCCGTGAATTTGAAAAGGATCCATCCGAAAAAGACAACAACAAGGGTGTAAAGATGCCATACCGCGCCGGGGGCGTCTTTGAAACGTTTGGCAAAGACCCGTTTTTCCAGCACGAGGAAAACAAAATAGTATAATCCCCAGAAGATGAAGTTCCAGCTGGCTCCATGCCACATGCCGGTCAGCGCCCATACGACGAACAGGTTAAAGACTGTACGCCCCTCTCCCTTTCGGTTGCCGCCCAGCGGGATATAGACATAATCCCTGAAAAACGAACTGAGGGATATGTGCCAGCGCCGCCAGAATTCGGTCACGCTTCCGGCGATATAGGGATAGTCAAAGTTCTCTTTATAATGGAAACCGACCATGAGTCCAAGGCCGATCGCCATATCGGAGTAAGCGGAAAAGTCCAGATAGATCTGGAGCATGTACATGAACGCGCCCAGCCACAGACCGGCCGCCGGAACACCGGAGAGCTCCGCCGCCGTGCCGGCAAGGAACATGTCGGATATCTGCACGCAGGAATTGGCGAAGATCGCTTTTTTCACAAGGCCGATGGCGAAACGGTTGATGCCCCGCCCGATCTCCGGTATACGGGTCCGCCTGTGATCGATCTCATCGGCCATATCCGCGTAGCGGACAATAGGTCCGGCCATACATTGATGGAAAATGCTGCCATACAGCAGGATCTTCCAGAATTTCTTCTGAGGCGCCACTTCTCCACGGTAAACGTCCACCATGTAGGAAATGAACTTAAACGTATAAAAAGAAATACCGATGGGAAGGGCGATCTGCGGGATCACTTCCGGGAAACCGGTAACGCTTTTTAAATTGCTCAGGATAAAGCCGGCATATTTAAAATAAACGAGAAATCCAAGGTCAAGGACGCAGCCCGCGACAAGGAGCAGTTTGGCGATGGCCGGACGCTTCCTGTGCCGGCGGATCTGGATCGGAATGAACCAGCTGATATAACTCATGACGAAAAGCAGGATAAGATACTGGGGACCGCCCCAGGCGTAGAATACAAGAGAGGATACAAGAAGAACGATATTCTTCTGTCGGATCGTGGATACATAACTATATATGAACATTGTGACCGCGAAAAACAAAAAGATAAAAACCAAACTTGAAAAAACCACGTTAAATCCTCCATCCGAAAAATGTCGAAAATTAGTAAAATCTGTCACAAGACTATAATTATATTAGCATATTTAAAAAAAATATGGAATACCTTAATACATAAAATGGTCACAATTTCTTGTGGAATTTTCACGAAATTTTCGGCTCTAAAAAGGCACTTTCCACAATACGTGAAGTCATTTTCAGGCTTTTGAGCGTATCCGGATCGGGGGCAGCGATCCTTTATTTTAAAATGGGGAAGCGCGATCTTCGAAACAAAGGAACGGCATAGCTAAAGCTGTGCCGTTCCCAAACATTCCTATGCTGTTTTAAGGGCGGGGCTTTAAACCCGCATGTCACAGATTCTGTCCGAGACCGGAAAGCTGTCGGCTTCGGGCAGGTTCCGGCGCGCGGGCCGGACGGTATATGATCAGATAGATGATCAGGTTCAGCACGATGGCCGCGACCACATCAACGACCGTATGCTGCTTCAGGAACATGGTCCCAAGTACGATCAGACAGGAGAGACAGAAGGAACCTCTCTGGACCCAGCGTCTGCTCTGCAGCTTTTCACAGTTCCTTATGGCCATGTAGGCGGCAATGGAATTGTAAACGTGGATGCTCGGCAGGATGTTGGTCGGCGTGTCGATCGTGTACAGGACCTTGACCATGTCCACAAAGATATTGTCCCGGGCGAACGTTTCCGGTCGGAGCGCGTGTCCATTGGGATAGACCCAGGAAATGATAAGGAACAATGTCATGCCGATCCCCAGGTTCAGGATGAGCTGCCAGTACTCTCTCTCATTTCTGTTGAAAAACATAAAATACAGCACAACGGCCAGGATGAAAACAAACCACAGTATATAAGGAATGATAAAATACTCGCAGAACGGGATCAGCGAGTCCAGGCCGCAGTGGATCACGTGATAACCGTATGTCACCTTGGATTCCAGCCATGAAAAACCAAGCAGGTAAATAACGATATAAACAGGCACGATCATACGGGATAATAGTTTTCTGGAAAACAACGTATGGATACTCCTTTTTCCCGCCGTCTGAAGGACAACGGATGTTAAAACATATATATTGTTCCGTATGATGTGATTATAACACCCATTTTTTTCAACCTCAATAGGCTTATGTTTTTTTTAAGATTTTTAAGATTTTTCTCAGTTTTGATCCCACATGGGATGGTCGTCCAGGACGCAGCGCCGGCCATTGATGCGGATGGCGGCCATCTGATCCGGATCGACGATCCGGTTAAAGCACAGGATATTCCTTCCATTTTGAGATTGATAACCGTAATCCACGTTCATGGACGTTCCATCTGTGACGACATACTGGGATCCATCATTAAATTCCAGGATTATGCCGGCTTTTTCCGTATCCGCGTACCGGAAGGCTATCGTAGCATATGACAGGCCGATCGGTGACAGAAGAACACTCCCGCCGCCGGTTTCGCTGTCTTTAAAATACCGGTTTTCTGTTAAAGACAGATCGGAAGGCAGATCGACGAGCAGTCTTTTCGGATCCCCCTCTTCGGCCGAAAGCGTCATGCACAATGTTTTTTCCGGCGTTGTTTCATAACCGCGGGGCAAGGCATAGGTCAGCACAAGATAAGCGGTATCGCCGTCTGTCTTTTCTTCATCCAGGTAACAGGCTCCGGAAAAAATGTTCCGGCCGATTGTATCGGTTCCGTCTTCGTTTTGTTCCATGAGTGAAAAGGAAACGCCCGGCACAACGCTTTCCCGCCAATAGTAATTTTGCTGAAGTTCATTTTTAAAACCGCCCTCTTTGCTCAGGGAAAAATAAAGCCGTCCGTTTTGCCCTTTCAGATCTTCCACGCCGCCCAGCACCGTCAGCGTATATCCATCCATCTGTCGGGTGACCGGTTCATCGAACAGGACGTCTTTCAGCCATGTTTCCGCCGTTTCCGTGTCGAGCCCGGCCTGCTGCTTTTCAGGGGCGAGCCGGGTCGTTTTCTTGACCGGATCGGTCACTTCATGAGCCTCTATGGATGAACGGCTTTTATCGCCAAAGGCCGCTTCGTAAAAATCCGTGTCTGTAGCCAAAGCGGCCGCAGCCGCCGCGCAGCCCATCATACCCACGAGCGCCGCCACAAGGATCAGGCGCTTTGCAGGAAAGCGCCTTTTTTTCTCCGAGGCGTGTTTAACGCCTGCGCTCTCCTGGATCGTTCGGCATGTACGCGCCCACTGGTCTTGCGTTTCCCTGGGCAGTGTCAATCGATCGCTAAGGATCCGTTTCAGATCTTCCTCCGTATATGTTTTCATGTGCCCGCCTCCTGACGTTCCAATTCCATTTTCAGCTGTTCCCTTGCCCTGCGCAGTCCGGTCCGCACGGTTGAACTTTTCATCCCGAGCAGCGCCGCTATCTGACGGCTGTTGAACCCTATACCATAATACAGCATCATCAGTATCCGGGACTTGGGTTCCAATACGGCAAGCAGTTCCAGAAACTCCACATTTTCCTGCGCCGTATCCGGCGCGCCCCGATCGAGTATGTGATCCGTCACGCCGCAGCGCTTCTTTTCCTTCAGCATATCTTTGCATACGTTGATCAGGACGCGGATGAGCCATGTTTTAAAATACTCCGGCCGCCGTACATCTTTGATATGCTCAAACGCCAAAAGCAGTGTTTCGCTCATGGCGTCCGCCACGTCCGTTTCGTTTCCCAAAATGCCTTTCGCCACTTTGTACATATCGATCTTGTACTGGGACATGAGGGAAACGAACGCGTCGCCGTCACCGGCTTGTGCCTGTCTGACCAGTCGCGCCGTCATGGACATCCTCCTTTCGCAACTCCTTTGATCATTAGACGGTCCAGAGGCCAAAAATGTTTCAGGATCTTTACAAATTTTTAGGGCGAGGATCCTCGCCCTATATTATCACTTATTTATCGTAAATCACCCATATTTCATTCGTTTTCCGTGTAGGTCACTAAAACTGTATCGCCGGACAGGTGTGGATTAGTGGGGTCGCTGCTCCACTCAAACTCCACGCGGTAGGAATGTTCAATTTCAGCGATA
>CALWEE010000049.1 GCA_944376975.1 uncultured Lachnospiraceae bacterium | reverse complement strand
GCGCAGTCCGAGGAACATGGTTTCTTCCATCTGGCGATGGATATCCAGGATCTCCCATTCATCAAAGATCTTCCGGGCATTTTGGAAGCTGTCCGGTCCTTTTTCTTTTCCGTAAAATGTCAGATAGGTCCGCATGTCCGACGGGTTCGTAAAGCGGACCGGGTTTTTCAGGCTGGCGGCTCCCAGACCAAACCCTCTGTAATCTTCCCGGATCCAATAACCTATATTATGCCGGCAGGCTTTGTCCGGTCGGGCGTAATTGGATATCTCATACTGTTCATACCCGTTTTCCTCCAATATCTGCCCGGCGGCCGCGTACATCGCCCGTTCCGTATCTTCATCCGGAAGATCAAGCCGTCCCTCCTCCAAAAGCTTTTCAAAAGGCGTGCCCGGTTCAACTATCAGGCTGTAGGCGGATATGTGTTCCGGCTCGAAGGCGGTCACCGCGTTCACTGTTTTTGTATAGGAAGAAAGCGACTGGCCCGGCAGGGCGGACATGACGTCCACATTGATATTGCCAAACCCGGCCTTTCGCGCCATCTCAAAGGAATCCCTGAAATCGGCGAAACTGTGGATACGCCCCAGCGTTTTCAGTTCCGTATCGTCCGCCGACTGAAGTCCCAGGCTCAGCCGGTTGACGCCAAGCCTTTTCATGGCCCAAAGCTTTTCTTTTGTCAGCGTTCCCGGATTGGCCTCCATGGTGATCTCCCCGTTTTCCGAAAGGCTGTACCACCGGCGCAGATGCTCGAAGATCCGCTCCATCTGCCCTGTCTCAAGCAGGCTTGGCGTCCCGCCGCCAAAAAAGACCGTGTCCACTCTCCCGTACCCGGCAGAAGCGTCAAAGGCGCCGGCCGCGTTGATCTCACGGCACAGCGCCTGTACATACGTTTCCTTCAGAGAAGGATCCGCCGGCCCGGAAAGAAAATCGCAGTAGGCGCATTTCCTGACGCAAAACGGAATGTGTATATATATTTCCATCGTTTTACCTGTCATCCAGCTTCAGCACGCTCATAAAGGCTTTCTGCGGGATCTCCACATTGCCGATCTGGCGCATCCGCTTCTTTCCTTCCTTCTGCTTTTCCAAAAGTTTCCGTTTACGGGATATATCGCCGCCGTAACATTTGGCCAGCACGTCCTTGCGCACGGCTTTGACCGTCTCCCGGGCGATGATCTTGCTTCCGATGGCCGCCTGGATGGGGATCTCGAACAGGTGCCGCGGGATCTCCTCTTTCAGCCGTTCGCACATCTTCCGGCCTCTTTCATAGGCGGAGTCTTTATGGACGATAAAGGACAGGGCGTCCACCGCTTCCCGGTTGATGAGTATATCCAGCTTGCACAGATCCGAGCGGACATAGCCCTTTAATTCATAGTCAAACGACGCGTACCCTCTGGAACGGGATTTCAGCGCGTCAAAAAAGTCATAGATGATCTCATTGAGCGGCAGGTCATATTTGAGCATGGCGCGGGTTTCTTCCATATATTCCATCCCGAGATAAACGCCCCGCCGTTCCTGGCACAATTCCATGATGGGACCGATAAAATCCGTGGTGACCATGATCTCCGCGGACACCACCGGTTCTTCCATATATTCGATCTCGGAAGGATCGGGCAGATTGGTCGGGTTGGTCAAGTCGATCACGTCCCCGTTGGTCTTATGGACTTTATAGATGACCGAAGGCGCCGTCGTCACCAGATCCAGGTTGTATTCCCGCTCCAGACGTTCCTGGACGATCTCCAGATGGAGCAGTCCAAGGAAACCGCAGCGGAATCCGAAGCCCAAAGCAACCGACGTCTCCGCCTCGAACTGGAGCGACGCGTCGTTTAACTGAAGCTTTTCCAGCGCGTCCCTCAGATCCGGATATTTGGCGCCGTCCGCCGGATACATGCCGCAGTAGACCATGGGATTGACCTTTTTATATCCCGGCAGCGGTTCGGCGCACGACCGGTCCGCGTCGGTGATCGTGTCGCCCACGCGGGTGTCTTTCAGGTTTTTGATGCTGGCCGTCAGATAGCCCACCATGCCGGCCGACAATTCATCGCAGGGGATGAACTGGCCCGCTCCGAAATATCCCACTTCCACGGTCTCGAACTCCGCTTCCGTGGCCATCATGCGCACTTTCGTCCCTTTTCTCACGCGGCCGTCCCGGACACGGAAAAAAACGATAACGCCTTTATAAGGATCGTAAACGGAATCGAAGATCAGCGCTTTTAACGGCGCGTCGGGGTCTCCGTCGGGAGCCGGTATCTTTTCGATGATCTGTTCCAGCACCTGGTCGATGTTGATACCGTTTTTCGCGGATATGAGCGGCGCGTCTTCCGCCTCGATCCCGATCACGTCTTCGATCTCATGGATCACACGCTCCGGCTGGGCGCTGGGCAGGTCGATCTTGTTGATCACCGGCATCACGTCCAGATCGTGATCCAGAGCCAGGTACACGTTGGCCAGTGTCTGGGCTTCAATGCCCTGAGCCGCGTCCACCACGAGGATCGCGCCGTCGCAGGCGGCCAGGCTCCGGGACACTTCGTAATTAAAATCCACATGTCCCGGCGTATCGATCAGGTTAAAGATATATTCTTCGCCGTCTTTCCCTTTGTAAACGATGCGGACGGCCTGGGATTTGATGGTGATGCCCCTTTCCCGTTCCAGCTCCATATTATCCAGCACCTGAGCCTGCATCTCCCGGCTTGTCAGGGTCCCTGTCTGTTCGATGATCCGGTCCGCCAGCGTGGATTTGCCGTGATCGATATGGGCGATGATACAAAAATTACGGATCTTGCTCTGGTCAACTGACATCGGAGCTTATCCCTCCATTCCTATTTTATACTGTCCTCCATCATAACACGGCATGGAACTTTTGTCCAGAAGCCGGTATCTACAGAGGATCGGAGGGATTTTCGCCTTCTTTGTCCGGCGCCGTATATTCCGATACGGGAAACGTCAGGATCGCTTTGAACATATCGCCGTCGATATCAATATGGAAACGTCCGCCGCAGGCTTCCGAAAAGCTTTTGACAATGGCCAGGCCCAGCCCGTGCCCCTCTGTCGTCCGGCTCGCGTCCGCCCGGGTAAACCGTTCCGTGATCGTCTCCTCGGTGAAATCCATCTCATAGGAAGAAATATTTTTAATGACCGTCCGGACCTGCTTCGCGTCCGCCGACACATCCACGCGGACACGGGTCCCCTCCATGGAATATTTCAACGCATTTTCCAGGAGATTTTGGTAAACCCGATAAAGCTTATGCCCGTCTCCCATGATGTATATGCCTTCTTCCGGTATATTCTTCCGGATGGTGAGGCCGGACCGGGCGATCTTATCTTCCATATCGCCCAGCGTCTGTATGATCAGCCGGCATATGTCCAGCTGCTCGATCCGCATATCCGCGTTTCCGCTGGTGGCCTTGGATACTTCAAACACATCCTGTATCATGGCTTTCAGCCGTTCGGATTTCCGGTCCAGAACGTCCACATAATCTTTGGCTTCCGGGCTCAGATCCATCTTCTTTAACAAGTCGATATAGCCGATGATGGATGTGAGGGGCGTCTTCAGGTCGTGAGACACATTGGTGATCAGGTCGATCTTCATCTTTTCGCTGCGGAGCTGTTTGTCGATGCTCTCCTCCAGGCTGTCGTGGATATGGGCCAGATCGTCTTTCGTTTCCCGTAGCATGGAATCTTCCGGTATATCGTCAAGGGACATTTCTTCCCCTTTGGCCATATGGCCCACTTCCCGCGCCATGACGCCCACGTCGCCCAGAAAAGCCATGTGGTCCCGAAGCCAGTAGATCAGCAGGGCGAGCAGCATAAGAAACAGCATCACGGAGGAAAAAGAGAGCCGTCCGCCGCTAAAAAGGCCGCCGATCTGCCACAGTCCCAGCAGCGCGATGCTCACGCTCAGTCCATTGATCCATATCCGGTTCTTTTTTTCAAAAGGATATTTTTTCTGATATTCCACTCGTTTTTTCCGGATCTTTTCGGAAACGGCTCCCATGACCTTCTTTGTCCAGGTGGCACCGCGAAGGGCCGGATCTTTAAAATGCCGGATGAGGATCATGACCAGGGCGTTGTGGATCACGGCCAGGAAAAGAAAAACGATGACCAGCTGGCTGTCCGGGTAATAATAGTAATACGTCATATCGTAATACCAGAATACCGCCGCGGAACTGAAAAGGACCGTCACGATACCGGACAGGATAAAAACGCCGTACAGGATGAGCAGGCTGTCCATGTTCCAGTTTTTCATCCAGTTCATAAATCTTGGGGAATCGGTATCTTTCCCGATCTTGCCGTACATGAACGCGAACAGGACGATCAGCAGGATGCCGCTCACGTACATATCGGCCACCAGGGAATAATACCGGTAAACGCAGAAAGAATACGCCCGGTCGATAAAAAAAGCGCCGATGAGGACAGAGAGGATATACAGCCATTTCAAGTCCCGCCAATGACCGCGCCAGTACGCGATCCACCGTCTTATCCGCCCCGGCTTGGCCGGCCCGTATGAATTTTCAGAGTTTTTCCATTTTATACCCAATGCCCCACACCACCTTTAAATATTTCGGATTTTTTGGATTGATCTCGATCTTCTCCCGTATCCGACGTATATGTACCATGACCGTGTTCTCCACGGCGTAAGCTTCTTCGTTCCAGACCCGGCTGTAGATCTCCTCCGATGAAAACACCCGTCCCGGATAGGTCATCAGCAATTCCACGATCTTATATTCCGTGGCGGTCAGGCGCACAGCCTCCCCACTGACGGAAAGCTGTTTGCTTTCTTTGTCCAGGATCAGATCGCCCAGATGGATCACGTCTTTTCCCGGCTCGTCAAAAGCCGATCCCAGGGTGAGATACCGTCTCAGCTGCGCTTTGACCCGGGCCATCAGTTCTTCGGTATTAAAGGGTTTGCTCACGTAATCGTCCGCGCCCATGGAAAGGCCCAGTATTTTATCGCTGTCTTCGGTTTTGGCCGACAATATGATGATCGGTATGTTTTTGCTCTCCCGTATCTTCATGACCGCGGACAGTCCGTTCATGCGGGGCATCATCACATCTATGATCAGCAGATGCACGTCCGCGCTCATGAGCGCGTCCAGCGCTTCCAGTCCGTCATAAGCTTTGATCGTCTCATAGCCTTCCAGCTCCAGAAGCCGGCATATGGCCCGGACGATCTCCTTGTCGTCATCTACTACCAATATACGTTGTTTATCCATCATCCTACTCCTCATATTTTATTTCCCGTTTATCGTATCAAAAAAAACTGTCGTAAATATCCACAGGTTCCTTTCAATATTCTTAAGGCGCGCCATATGGAAAGAAGAGCCCGCGTTGCGCAGACTCTTCTCCCATTTTACTATATCCGCCTTTAGCGTACAAGGAAAAAAGGCTTACAGTTTTGTCACTTTCCGGACAGCACAAGATAAAGCAGATCCGCCAACGGCGGCATGGCGTTTTTCGCTTCCTCCACCGTGTTGGTCTGGGCGCCGCACTCCACCAGCAGCGCCCGGGGCAAAATATGCAGATTATACTGGTACGCCCGCAGGTAAATGCGTCTGGCGAAATCCGGATAATATTCTTCCCCTTTTAACTGGAGCTGAAAGCTGAAAGCCAGATTTTCCGACAGATAAGGGTTTTGCAGATAATCGATGGGGCCGGACACCGTGCGGCACAGGCCGTCCAAAAACATGATCTGGGCCGTCGGCTTCCCGTCGATCTGGGTGACCAGATGGGTCCCTTCCGCCACCCCGTCCCTGTGCAGGTCGATCACCACCTTGATGGACGGATAGTCCGCCAGCACCTCCCGCACCCGTTCTTCCGCGTATGTATAAGCGGCGCTCCGGTCTGTCACGCCGTCGATCACGTCGAAGGTATCGGTCAGATGATACACGGCGATACCGTAACGGTCTTCCAGTTCGTTTTTCAGCTCCGCGCCCACGCCCACCACCGAATCTTCCCAATATCCGGGGCGGCTGTCGGCAAATGTCTCCTGGGAATGGGTATGATAAATGAGCACCTTCGGTTCTTCGCCGCGGATATCAATGGACAGATCCATATTGATGAAGGAGTCGGCGTCCAAAAGGCCATCCGGCACGGTGGTGGAACTGTCCACGGCAAAAAACTGGTTGACGAAAAAAGAGTAGTCGGACAGCATATCCGCCGTATACCGCACGCCGGAATCACTGGCCACCGGCGCGGACACGGCCACGTCCGCCGCGTCTTCCTCCGTTTCTTCCCGGGATATCTCTACGTCCCCGTTCACCGTCTCGTTTTCCTCTGCCAGACGGGCCATGAGCCCATCGGACAGATACAGCTCCGATACCGGCGTTCCCGCGTTTTTAACGCCTTTTTCCGAATATCGCCATACGGGAAATATACCGGCGGACAACCCGTCCCCAATCCGGTCCCCTATTCCCGATAAAGACAGATCCGCCTCCTGGGCATACAGTCCCGGCTGGATCATGCCCGGCAAAAGATCTCCGCCGGACAGCACGCCGCTGGCCATGAAAAAACCGATCCCGGCCAGCGCCTCCGTCAAATAGAATATCCTGCGATCCATATCTATCCCCAACATCTCATTCCCGCTTGTACATCTGTCACCTGCTTTCACTATTATATTTCCCGCGCCGCTTTGTTATGAATACGCCTTTCGCCTCAAAGGTCCGGATGGCACAGGCTGTTGATCGCTTCCGACACGGTATAACTCATCCGCCCGATGATCTCGTCCATATTTTTCGGCGTGACGAACATGTCCATCATCTCCGGATCCATCAATTCCCGCATGAGAAGATACCTTTCCTGATCGTCAAACGCCGCCGCCATCCGGCGCGCCTGACCGGGAAGACCATCGTCTCCGGTTTCCTTTTCCGACAGAGGGCCGGCCTGTTCCATGGCGTTCAGCATCCGTTCCATCGTGTCGCTCACGATCGCCGCCGCGTCGATCACCGTGGGGATGCCGATGGCGATCACCGGTATGCCCACCGTATCCTTACTGATCCCATAACGCCGGTTCCCGATGCCGGCTCCCGGCGCGATGCCGGTATCGGTCATCTGGATCGTCCGGTTCAGGCGCCCCACGCTCCGGGCGGCCAGAGAATCCACCACGATGAGCAGATCCGGCCGCGTCTCTTTTATGGCGCCCCGAAGGATCTCTCCTGTCTCCATACCTGTCTGGGCCATGACGCCCGGCGCCAGCGCGCTGACGCAGCCCATCCCCCGGGTCACTTCCGCATCCCTTCCATAGGTTTCCAGCAAATGCCGGGTGATGAAAAGATGGTCGGCCACCAGCGGACCGAGGGCGTCCGGCGACATCTGCCGGTTGCCTATGCCGGCCACCAGCACGTTCCGCTCATGGATATCGGGCGCGAGCCGTTTCAGCTGACCGGCCACCGCCTCCGTAATGGCTTTGTGACTGTCTTCGTCCGCCGTCTCCAGCATCGGCGCATCCAACGTGATATAATCGCCCATGGCCTTCCCGAGAGCCCGGGCGCCGGTTTCATCGACGATCCGCACCCGGGTGACATGTATGCCCGTGTCCCCGGCGTCATATTCTTCTATTTTTACGCCCGGAAGACGGCCGTTTTTCTCTGAGAACATACGGGCGCTTTCCAGCGCCAGGTCTGTACGTGTTCCAAAATCTTCCATGGATCCCTCCTGTTTTCCCGGTCGCGCCGAAAGATCGGCCGTTTGCCTTTTACACACATATTTTTTCCAAAAGAAGCGTGAATATGTATTGACAATCGGGCCGCTTTCTCTTATGATATAAAGGTATGTTTAGATCAGCTCGTCCGTGTCCGGCTTATAAATGTACACGATCATCAATTTCGCAAATGGAGGTGTCTATATTGGCTAATATTAAATCCGCTAAGAAAAGGATCCTGGTAAACCAGACCAAAGCAATGCGAAACAAAAGCATCAAGTCCGCTGTGAAGACAGCTATCAAGAAAGTCGATGCCGCTGTTGCCGCAGGCGATAAGGAAACCGCAGCCGCTGAGCTTCTGAAAGCTACAAGCGCTATCGATAAAGCTGCTTCCAAAGGTATTTATCATAAAAACACAGCTTCCAGAAAAGTCAGCCGTCTGAACGCGGCAGTCAACAAAATGGCTTAATGACATAGATTTCCTAACGTAAACAAAGCATGAGAAAAAACCCTCTCTTCTCATGCTTTTTTTGTGCCCGAAAATACGGCTCTCTTATTTTAATGTCTCGATACGGGTGCACACCTGCTCAAGCAGCGCCGCGTCGTGGCTGACAATGACCATCCCCAGGCCGCGCCGTTTCGCCTCGTCAAGGAGAAAATGCCATATCTGGGCCTGGGTGACCAGATCCAGCATGGCCGATATCTCGTCGCAGAGGAGGAAGCGCACCGATGGGTGAAGGGCTCTGGCCAGGCAGAAGCGCTGCAGCTCGCCGCCGGAAAGTTCCGACGGGAACCGGTCCATCCACCCTTCTTCGATATGCAGTTTTTCCATGATCCGTTCATCCACGGTTCTCGACTCTTTCAGCGTATCGCCCAGCTTCATGAGGGGATCGACCACCGTCTCCGGATGCTGCCAGATCATCTGGACCGGGCAGACGCCGGTATAGCTTCCAACCGGGCGTCCATCCAGCAGGACTTCCCCTCTTTTCGGCCGGTCATAACCGGCCAGAAGCCGGCATAAGGTTGTTTTCCCTCTGCCGCTGGGCGCTTTCAGGCCGACCCGTTCCCCGGAGGCTACGGACAGGCTCACCTGATCCAGCACCGGTTCTTTTTTCTTTTCACTATAATAAAACGTCACGTTTTTCGCTTCCAAAAGCATATCCATCCTCCTGTCATCCCACCGTCATCCGAGCGCGCGCAGGCATCGGACGCTGCCGCTGCCGTCTTTTGTCAACGGGATATCCGACGCTTCCTCACAGTCTTTTCGCCGTTCTTTACAGGAGGAGGCGAAGGGACAGCCTTTTCGCGCCGCTCCCGGATAGGGCTGCGCGCCGGACATGGGGACAAAACCATGCTCCGGCATGGCCCGCCACAACGCCTTTGTGAAAGGATGGCGCAGCTTATCCACATCGGAAAAGTTTTCGGCCGCCGTTTCCTCAATGGTCTCTCCGGCATAAAATACCGTCACCCGATCGGCAATGGCCAACGCCAGTGACAGATCGTGGGTGATGAGCAGCACGCCCGCGCCCTCATCGGCCAACTCACGGAAATGGCTCAGGATGCGGCCGGCGGACCGCGCGTCCAGTCCGGGCGTCGGTTCGTCCGCGATGACAAGCCGGGGGGGACAGGATACGGCCGAGGCGATGAGCACCCGCCGGGCCATGCCGCCG
>CALWEE010000048.1 GCA_944376975.1 uncultured Lachnospiraceae bacterium | reverse complement strand
CCGATGGAAAGATAAGAAAAAAAGAAGACGAAGATCCGACAGTCAGATCTTAAGGATGTTCAGGCGCGGCTGCTTTTCAAGCGGCCGCGTTTTTCTTGGGCGGCGAACGTGTCAGATGACCGCCGTGTCTGGGAAAACGGCCGTTTTCCAGGCATTCCAACAGAAGATGGGCAGGAGGGGTTGACAACTAATTGTTACATTGCTATAATCTAATTTGTAACAAATACGTAACAAATAATAAAACCTGTAATAATTAGTTGAAATAAGCATAATATTTTCTTAAAGGAGGAACACCAAATGAATCGTTGGAAATATATGCCCTGTATGCTCGGATTGGCATTGAGCATCACCCTTGCCTCCGGAAAGCTGGATCTTCAGGCGGCGCCGGCATCACGCGCGGACATCTCCATGGAAGATCTGAACATCCAGGGCATGATCATATCTTCTGTTGAAAAAGAAGTGGCGTCGCCCTTCTATAAAAAAGGCCTGTCCACCGCTCAGGATTGCGTTTATGTCCGCAAGGGCCCGTCGGCTGACAGCGAGATCGTCGGAAAGTTATACGCCAACGCCGGATTTGAGCTTCTGGAAGAAGAAACGGCCGCCCAGGCGGATTGGAAGCACATCCGGTCCGGCAACTGTGAAGGTTATGTGAGCGCGGATTACGTGGTGACCGGCACAGACGCGGAGGATTACGCGAAAGCGGAAGAACTGGACATGGACGCCGATCTGGCGACGGCGTTGACGCTGGAAGAAGAACAGGAACAGATCGCCCGTCAGGAGAAAGAAGAAGCCGAGGCGGAAAGCGAAACCGAAACGGAAACAGAAGCGGAAACGGAAACCGGGGCCAAGAAGGAAACACAGGAGGCGGAAGCCGATGAAACGACAGAGGCAGAAACGTCGGATGGCGTTTCCATCTCCGAAGCCAATGAAAGCGTGTGGACGACAGACGGCGTGAACGTACGCGCGGATCACAGCACAGACGCTTCCGTTGTGGGCAGCTTGAGCAGCGGCGCCGAAGTGACGCGGACAGGCGTCTGCGACAACGGCTGGAGCCAGGTCAGCTACAATGGTTCCACAGCCTATATCCACAGTGACTATCTGACGACGGAAGAACCGGAACAGACATCCTCTTCCGACACCGGTTCCTCTGACGGCGCGTCCATCGGAGAGCAGATGGTGGCCTTTGGACGTCAGTTCCTCGGCAATCCGTATGTATACGGCGGAACATCCCTGACAAACGGCGCGGACTGCTCCGGTTATGTCCAGAGCATATATTCCCATTTCGGATACAGTATTCCGAGAACGGCGACAGCCCAGCTGTATTATGGCAGACAGATCAGCATGGACGAGCTTCGGCCGGGAGACCTGGTGGGATACGCCTACGGCGGCGAGATCCAGCACGTGGCCATGTACGCGGGCGACGGCAAGGTCATCCACGCCAGCACCGAATCCACCGGCATCATCGAATCGGATATCGACTATTGCGGAACGCCTTATATACTGACACGTATCATTGAGTAGAGCGAAATCATATAAACGGGAGCCATGGCTTATCGAAGACCGGTAAGTCCATGGCTCTTGTCATGTCCGCCTGCCGCGTAAAAGCGGACATGTTTTTTTGTGAAGGCGCATATCCTGTTAGAAAGGGGAGCTGCGCAAGATTTCAGAAAACAGATTTTGGGCACGATTGCCGTCAAAAAATGTCTTTTTATGGAAAATGCACAAATTTCCTGTCGCGCAGGTTGAAAAGCCGCCGCCGCGTTCGACGGAAGAAAAAGTTATCAAAAAGTTATCCACAGGATAAAAGGGCTGATTTCATAATAAAATGACTTATACACAGAGTTATCCACTTTATCCACAATTAAAAAGCGGTGGATGGTGTAAAACTTTGCCAAATGTATGTTTTGTCAAAAACGTAAAAATGTGAAAAAGACGCGCGGACGGCTTGACAAAAGTGTTGTCTGCTATATTGTAAATAAAAAGTTGAATATGAAAAATTTTTGTGAAAAAACAGAAAACTTTCCAAAAATATTCAGAATATATAATAAATTGGCTTTGAAAAACCGGAGGGATGTGGTATAATATTGAACATAATAAACAGCGAGGAGTGATATGTATGCGTATTACTATCAGTGGAAAAAATATCGAGATCACATCCGGCCTTAAAGACGCGGTCAATGAAAAGCTGGGCAAGCTGGAGAAATATTTTACACAGGAAACGGAAATGATCGTCACGTTGAGCGTGGAAAAGGGAAGACAGAAGATCGAAGTCACGATCCCGGTCCGCGGCAGCGTGATCCGCGCGGAGCAGGAAAGCGACGACATGTATATCTCCATTGACCTCGTTCAGGAGATCATCGAACGCCAGATGCGTAAATATAAGACCAAACTGGTCAACCGATACAGGAACAGCGGACACTTCCAGCAAAGCTATATCGATATGGAAGTGACCGATCCGGACGAGATCAAGATCGTACGGACGAAACGGTTCGCCATCAAACCCATGGATCCGGAAGAAGCCTGCGTGCAGATGGAACTGAGCGGCCATACTTTCTTCGTTTTCCGCAATTCGGAAACCGACGAAGTGAATGTGGTCTACAAACGCAAAGGCGATACCTACGGACTGATCGAACCGGAGTGCTGACAGGCCGCGCGCGGGCGATACGCGCGTGAACGCGAAAAAATGATCTGAGAAACCTTCAGGAGGATATCCGCACAGGATATCCTCTTTTTGTCGGATATACAATACAAATACATTTGTATGCGCAAGAAAGAATATTTGTGTACAAATAAGATTTTATATGATAGAATAAAACCTGTCCGTGACAGACGGAGTAGGATGATGAACATAAAACAGTTGATCATATAGGACAGGAGGAAGAACATGGGACTGCTTCAAAAGATCCTGGGTACGCACAGCGACAGAGAACTGAAACGGATCTATCCCATCGTGGACAAGATCGAAGCTCTGGAGCCGGAGATAAAAAAACTTACGGATGAACAGTTGAAACATAAGACGGAAGAATTTAAACAGCGTCTTCAGGCAGGCGAAACGTTGGACGATCTGCTGCCGGAAGCGTTCGCCGTCGTGCGGGAAGCGGCTGACCGGGTATTGGGCATGCGCCATTACAGAGTGCAGCTCATCGGCGGCATTATCCTGCACCAGGGACGTATCGCCGAGATGAAGACCGGTGAAGGAAAAACGCTGGTCGCCACCCTGCCGGCTTATCTGAACGCGTTGGAAGGCAAGGGCGTCCACATCGTGACGGTCAATGATTATCTGGCGAAACGTGACGCGGAGTGGATGGGAAGAGTCCACGAATTTTTGGGGCTGACCGTCGGCGTCATCCTGAACGATATGACGTCGGAAGAACGTCGGGCGGCCTATAACTGCGATATCACGTACGCGACCAATAACGAGCTGGGCTTCGATTATCTGAGAGACAATATGGTCATTTTCAAAGAACGGCTCGTGCAGCGGGGGCTGCCTTACGCGATCATCGACGAGGTGGACTCGGTATTGATCGACGAGGCCCGGACGCCGCTGATCATTTCCGGACAGAGCGGAAAATCCACGGAACTTTACCGGGTATGCGATATATTGGCCCGGCAGATGCAGCGGGGCGAAGCCAGCGGCGAAGTGACCAAGATGACGGCCATCATGGGTGAAGAGATCGAGGAGACCGGCGACTTTATCGTCAATGAGAAGGAAAAGACGGTCACCCTGACCGCGGACGGCGTGAAAAAAGCCGAAAAGTTTTTCCGCATCGAAAACCTGGCGGACGCGGAGAATCTGGAGATCCAGCACAATATCATCCTTGCCCTGCGCGCCCACAACCTTATGCACCGGGACCATGATTATGTTGTCAAAGACGATCAGGTGCTGATCGTCGATGAATTTACCGGACGTATCATGCCGGGACGGCGGTATTCCGACGGCCTCCATCAGGCCATCGAGGCGAAAGAGGGCGTTAAGGTCAAAAGGGAAAGCCGGACGCTGGCGACGATCACCTTCCAGAACTTCTTCAATAAATACGAAAAGAAGTGCGGCATGACCGGTACGGCCCAGACGGAAGAAAAAGAATTCCGGGATATCTACGGCATGGACGTTGTCGTTATTCCCACCAATGAGCCGGTGCGCCGGGTGGACTACGAGGACAACGTTTATAAGACGAAAAAAGAAAAGATCAACGCGGTCATCGAACAGATCGTGGAATGTCACGCGAAAGGGCAGCCGGTGCTGGTGGGCACGATCTCCATCGAATCCTCCGAGATCTTCAGCAATGCCCTTCGGAAAAAGAACATCACCCATAATGTGCTCAACGCCAAGTTCCATGAAATGGAAGCGGAGATCATCGCCCAGGCGGGACAGCGGGGCGCGGTGACCATCGCCACCAATATGGCCGGCCGTGGTACCGATATCAAGCTGGGCGAAGGCGTGGCCGATCTGGGCGGACTGTTTATCATCGGTACCGAGCGGCATGAATCCCGCCGTATCGACAATCAGCTGCGGGGACGTTCCGGCCGTCAGGGCGATCCGGGTGAATCCCGTTTCTATATTTCCCTGGAAGACGACCTGATGCGTCTGTTCGGATCCGAGCGGATGATGGGCATCTTCAATTCCCTGGGCTTCCCCGAAGGCGAAGCGATCCACCACAAGATGCTCTCCGGAGCGGTGGAGAAGGCCCAGATGAAGATCGAGTCCAACAACTACGGTATCCGTAAAAATCTTCTGGAATATGACGCGGTCATGAACGAGCAGAGGGAGATCATCTACGCGGAGCGCCGGCGGGTGCTCAACGGCGAGAACATGAAAGATTCCATCCTGAAGATGCTCCACGAGACCATCGACAAACGGGTCCGCGCCAATTTGAACGGGGAGCATGGACCGGAAGAATGGGATATGACGCCTTTGGCGGAAAGCATCTTAAGCATCGTGCCTTTGCAGGGCATTTCCTGGAATCCCAAGGATTACGCGGGCGAGACCGTCGATTCCCTCAGCCGTATGCTCCAGGAAAAGGCGGACGCTTTTTATGAGGCGAAGGAAAAAGAATTTCCCGAACCGGAAAACCTCCGGGAAGTGGAGCGGGTCGTTCTCCTTCGGGCCATCGACCAGCGGTGGATGAACCATATCGACGATATGGAACAGCTCCGTCAGGGCATCGGCCTCCAGGCTTATGGCCAGAAAGATCCGCTGGTGGAATACAAATTCGCCGGCTATGATATGTTTGATGAAATGACGGAAAATATTTCCGCCGATACTGTCCGCATACTCTGCCATATCCGTATCGAGCAGAAAGTGGAGCGGAAAGAAGTAGCGAAAGTGACCGGGACCAACAAGGATGACTCTGTCCAGAAGCAGCCTGCGCGCCGCAAGGAGAGCAAGGTTTATCCCAATGACCCGTGTCCCTGCGGAAGCGGCAAAAAATACAAACAGTGCTGCGGACGCAATAAATAAAAATAATAATGGTTTTCAAAGAAAGAGGGTGAAGCAATGGTTGAATTAGATCAGTTCAAAACAACTTTATTAAGTTACGAAACACCATTAGCGGAAGTGAGGGATTCACTTTGACCTGGCTTACAAAGAGTCCAGAATAAGTGAATTGCAGAATATCATGGAAGAACCGGGCTTCTGGGACGATCCGGAACGTTCCCAGAAAGCCATGAAAGAACTGAAGCATCTGAAAGATACGGTGGAAAAGTACCATTCACTGGAAACCGCGTACGAAGATGTGGAAGTGCTGATCGAGATGGGCTATGAAGAAAACGATCCGGAACTCGTGCCGGAAGTGGAAGAAGCCCTGGATCAGTTTATCCGGGATTTTGAGGCGCTCAAGATATCCACGCTCCTCTCCGAGGAATATGACCAGAACAACGCGATCCTGACCCTTCATGCCGGCGCCGGCGGAACAGAAGCCTGCGACTGGACCGGCATGCTGTTCCGTATGTACAGCCGTTGGGCGGAGAAAAAGGGCTATTCCACGGAAGTGCTGGATTACCTGGATGGCGATGAGGCCGGCATCAAGGCGGTCACCATGCAGATCAACGGCGAGAACGCCTATGGTTATCTGAAGTCGGAAAAGGGCATCCACCGTCTGGTCCGCATCTCGCCTTTCAACGCCAATGGAAAGCGTCAGACCTCTTTTGCCTCCTGCGAAGTCATGCCGGAGATCGAAGAAGATCTGGATGTGGAGATCAACGATGAAGACCTGCGGATCGACACGTACCGTTCCAGCGGCGCCGGCGGCCAGCATGTCAACAAGACATCTTCCGCCATCCGTATTACCCATCTGCCCACCGGCATCGTTGTCCAGTGCCAGAATGAACGGTCGCAGCATATGAACAAAGACAAGGCCATGCAGATGCTGAAAGCCCGTCTGTATATGCTCAAGCAGCAGGAAAACGAGGCGAAGGTTTCCGGCATCCGCGGCGAAGTGAAAGACATCAACTTCGGAAGCCAGATCCGTTCCTATGTGATGCAGCCTTACAAACTGGTCAAGGATCACCGGACAGGCGAGGAAGTCAGCAATGTGGACGCGGTGATGGACGGCGGCATCGATCCGTTCATCAACGCCTATCTGAAATGGCGGAGCCTGGGCAAGAACAAAACGGAAGAATAAAGGGCACAGCATATGAAAAAACGTATTGATTATTACGTGGTAAAGAAAAAGGCGCTGCCGGAAGTCCTTTTAAAGGTGGCTGAAGCGAAATGGCTGCTGGATTCGGAACGCGTGTCCACGATCCAGGAAGCGGCCGATAAAGTGGGCATAAGCCGCAGCTCTTTCTACAAATACAAAGACGATATTTTTCCGTTCCACGACAGTTCCATGGGCCGGAGCATCACGATCATGCTCCAGCTGGACGATGAACCGGGCGTGCTTTCCGGCATCTTAAAGTGCGTGGCGGATTATCAGGCCAATATCCTGACGATCCACCAGGCCATACCGATCAACGGCGTCACGTCCGTGACCATGAGCATCGAGGTGCTCCGGTCAACAGGGGACGTGTCGGAACTGATGAACGCGTTGGAACAGATCGGCGGCGTGCATTATCTGAAAATACTTTCAAGGGAATAGGGTTATAAGACAAGGGGCAAAAGAGCCGGCGGACCCATCCGTGCCGTCGGTGTTCACACATTCAAAGGGGATGGATGATATGAAGTATATTGTAATGTTGGGAGACGGCATGGCGGACCGGCCGATGGAGCGGCTGGACGGGAAAACGCCGCTGGAATACGCGGATACGCCCTGCATGGACCGGCTGGCGAAACGGTCGGAAATGGGCATGGCGCGTACGGTGCCGGAGCATATGAGTCCGGGCAGTGATGTGGCCAATCTCTCCGTTCTCGGCTACGATCCCCAGGTGTATTACACCGGCCGTTCATCGTTGGAAGCGCTGAGCATCGGCGTGGATATGAAAGACACCGATGTGGCGCTGCGCTGCAATTTCGTCACGTTGACGGAAGACGACGCGCCCTACGAAGACCAGAAAATGGTGGACCACAGCTCCGGGGAAATATCCACGGCAGACTGCGCCATCCTTCTGGACGCGGTGCGCGACGAACTGGAGAAACCGCCCTATCGGTTTTTCGTGGGGACAAGCTATCGCCATCTGGTCATATGGGACCGGGGCGAAGTGGTGGGCCTGGTGCCGCCCCATGACATCATTGGCCAGACGATCCGGGACAGCCTTCCGACGGACAAAGCGCTCAAAGAGATGATGGCGCGCAGTTACGCCATACTCAAAGACCATCCGCTGAACCGGGAACGCAAGGAAAAGGGGCTGAACCCGGCCAATTCCATATGGTTCTGGGGAGCCGGGACCCGGCCGTCGCTTACGTCTTTCCGGGAGAAAAACGGGAAAAAGGCGGCCATGATATCGGCTGTGGACCTGCTCAAAGGCCTGGCTGTGGGCGCCGGTATGCGCAACGTCACCGTGGAGGGAGCCAACGGCGGCCTGCACACCAATTATGAGGGCAAAGCGGCCGCGGCGGTGAAGGCCCTTCTGGAAGACGGCGACGATCTGGTCTACATCCATCTGGAAGCGCCGGACGAGATGGGCCATCAAGGCAGCGTCGAGCGGAAGATCCAGTCCATCGAGAACCTGGACAAACGATTGCTCGCGCCGCTGGTGGAAGCCATGGACGCGTCGGGCGAAGCGTACCGGCTGGCTGTGCTTCCGGATCATCCGACGCCGATCTGCATCCGCACCCATTCTTCGGAGGCGGTGCCCTTCATGATCTATGACAGCAGGAAGGATGGCTGTTTCGATCAGCGTTACAATGAAAAAGAAGCGGCCCGGACCGGTATTTATATCGAAGACGGGTATACGTTCATGGATCATTTTCTTGAAAAATAACGATCGGAAAAAGGGGCCGGACCGGCCCTTTTTTTCTGAGCGGGGAGGACGACATGGCAACAGAAAAACAGTTGGAACAGGAACTGGGATTGAAATCCTGGCAGGTGGAGGCGGCGATCCGCCTGATCGACGAAGGCAATACGATCCCCTTTATCGCCAGGTACAGAAAAGAAGCGACCGGTTCCATGAATGATGAGGTGCTCCGGGCTTTCCATGAAAGGCTTCTCTATCTGAGAGGGCTTGAAGAAAAGAAAAACCAGGTGCTTTCTTCCATAGAAGAACAGGGGAAACTGACGCCGGAATTGAAAAAAGCCATCGAAAACGCCGCGACGCTGGTGGCGGTGGAGGATCTGTACCGCCCTTACCGGCCCAAACGCCGTACCCGGGCGATGATCGCCAAAGAACGGGGGCTTTTGCCGCTGGCCCAGATATTGCTCCTTCAGAAGACGAACCGGCCCGCCCTGGAAGAGGCAGCCGCTTTTGTCGATGGCGAAAAGGGCGTTGAAACGGCGGAAGACGCCCTCGCGGGCGCCAGGGATATCATAGCGGAAAACATATCCGACGACGCGACGTACCGGAAATGGATCCGGGAGAAGACGATGCGGCAGGGCCGCCTTGTTTCCGAAGCGAAAGACGAAAAGGCCCGTTCCGTATATGAAATGTATTACCATTACGAAGAACCGCTGAGCAAAGTGGCCGGCCATCGGGTGCTGGCCGTGAACAGAGGCGAGAAGGAAAAATTCCTTACCGTCAAAGTCGCCGCGCCGGAAGCGGAGATCTTACGTTTCCTGGAGAAACAGGTGATCCGGTGGGAAAATCCCCATACGACCGACCAGCTGTCGGCCGCGGCGGCGGACAGCTACAAGCGGTTGATCGCCCCGGCCATTGAAAGGGAGATCCGCAATGAGCTGACGGAAAAAGCGGAAGACGGCGCGATACGCGTCTTTGGTAAAAATCTG
>CALWEE010000047.1 GCA_944376975.1 uncultured Lachnospiraceae bacterium | reverse complement strand
CTGCCGGCCATTTTCATAGGCCAGCCTGGGCCTTTCGTATACCTGCCCGGCTGTCATGGCCGGATAACCTCTGTAGTCCGGTTCGTTGGCGTAAGGTTCCCGCATCCAGGCGGTCCGTCCCTGGGGCGAGCCGTCCAGGAACATCTTATAGCCGCCGATCCGGAAATGTTCCTTATACCCTTTCAGATGACCGGCAAACGCCCCGTCGATCTTTTCTCTGTCTTTCATATCTTCATAGGCCACGATATCCAGATACAGCTGTTTCTTCCCTGTCAGCCTTTGGTACAGGGGGATCAGTCCGGCCGGCATCATGCCCTCCTGGGCCGTACAGATGCCGTAGGAAGCATACGCTTCCTGGGCTTTGGCGCAGGCTGTTCCCAGCGCGTCCGCGCCTTCATCAGGGATACGTTCCATATAACGCATCAGCGCGTTCTCCTCAAGATAACCGGTCAGTTCCCCGTTTTCCTTCCCGATAAGCCCGCCTTCCGGGCTCGGCGTTCGCGGCGTCAGGCCGAGGGCGCGTATGCCCAGGGTGTTCAAAACGCCCATATGGCCGGATCGGTGACAGATGAGCAGCGGATTATCCGGCGCCGCCCGATCCAGTATTTTCCGGTCCGGATGGCGCCCCTCGGCCAACATCTCCGGATCGTACCCCGTCGCCTGTACCCACTGCCCGGCAGGGACGCCCTGTTTTTTTATAAACGTCCGTATCCGCTCAACGATCTCCTCAAAGTCCGCCGCCTCCGTCAGCGATACCCGGAGAAGTCCGTAGGCGTATCCAGAAAAATGTCCGTGGGCGTCGATGAACGCCGGCATCAGGGTACGGCCGCGAAGATCTTTTACGCGGCTTTTCGGCGCTCTGCCAAGAAGATCTTCCCGCCGCCCCACGGCTTCTATACGGCCGTTGGCCACCAGCACGGCTTCCGGCCCCGCCGCGTCCGGCTTGCCGGTCATCGTAAGGATATCGCCGCCCCAATAGATCGTCTGTTCCAATCAGTTCCCTCCTTTACTGAAAACAAAAAGACGGAGCCATCCGTCAAGTGGATGATCCCGTCTTTTCTCGTGTTCTTCATTATAAGCCCAGATAGTATCCCTGATTCAATATGGATTCCGTTCGGGACAACACTTCTTTCGCTTCTTCGTAATTGCTCTTCGCCAAAGCGGCGATCATGTAGTTCGTCAGACACATGGGCGCCGTAAACGAGTTCTTATACGATACGCTGGATATGGCGCATGGCAGGATGATATCGCCGTAGGAGCTCACCGACGCGTAATTCATGCTCGTTATGAGGATGATCTTGACCCGGTGGCTCTGCAGCCAGGATATGATATTGGCCGCCACTTTGGAATATCTGGGGAACAGATAAGCCACGCATACGTCTTTCTCGCCGGCCCCGACGATCTCCTCCGGATAGATCATTCCGATGGACTGTACCAGATGGACGTTCTTTTTGATCTCGCCCAGCTGGGACGCCATATAATGGGATACCGAAAATGAGCTCCGCATACCCAGTATATAAATGTGTTCCGCGTTGGAGATCATCTCGATCGCCCTGCGCAGCGCGTCGTCGTCCAGATTCTCAAGCGTTCTCTGGATGTTCTTTATGTCGTTCTCAAAAGATTCTCTGAGCAGTCGGTTATCGGATATGGCCGGCATGCCTTCCAGCCTTCCCGGCAAGGATTCCTTATGCTTCAACTCCGCCTGGATATCTTTCTGCATCTCTGAAAATCCACAGTAACCCAGCACCCTCGCGAACCGGATGATCGTCGTTGTACTCACGTCGATCTTTTCCGACAGGCTCTCCAGTGTGCTGAACGCGAAGTCCGTCATATGATCCGTCAGATAATTCGCTGTCCGCTTCTGCGAATGGGTAAATGTATCAAACTTATCGGATAACCGATTTAAAAAGTCGGACACGCCTTCACCTCCCCCTGTATGGTCATTTCAATATCTACTTCAAATTGTACCATTTAATACAAAATGTGTCAAATAATTTAAGGCATTTTTGCGCAAATTTACATATTTTTTACATTGAATGGACCAATGAAACGATAATTGAAAGACCATTACCCGGGTTTTTTCCGCTTTTCCCGGACATGTGCCAGATTATTCTGACATTATCTCTTGTTTTCACGTTTTTCCGATTATTTTTCAGCCAGGATGCTCAGGACCTTGCCGCTCCGTTCAATGAAGGCTGTCAGCTCGGAAGATTCCAGCGGCTTGTGGGCCAGCATGGCCAGATCGTAGAGCTGCTGGCAGAACAGGTCGGTATATTCTCCGTCTTTGTTGGCCAGTATATACTGTACCAGGCTGTTCCCGGCATTGAGTACCAGCGTCTGCCCTTCTCCGCCGAACATGCTCATATCGGTCATGCCGTACATCTTCATCATGTCCTGCATACGGCGGCTTTCTTCAGCCAACGTGATCATGGATGAAACGTTGTCGTTTTTCAGCTTCTCCACCTTCACTTCCAGCTTGTCCTTGTTCAGCGCTTTCCGGAATATGTCCGCCAGAGTCTTTTCGTCTTCTTCCAGTTTCTTTTTCTCATCTTCATCCGGCTCGTCTTTGAACACGTCGGCCAGATCGGTGTCGATGCGGCGGAAGACCACCTTTTTGCTTTCGTCCTCTTTTCCGTCTTCCCCTCTGGCCGCTTCAGCGTAAGCCTGCTCCACATGGGTGATGAAAGGCTGGTCGATGTTCGTCTTTAAGATGACCGCGTCCAGTCCCTGCTCCCGGAACATGTTGATATACTGGGACTGCTGCACTTCGTCGGTCACATAAAATACGATGCCGGCGTGGGTCTCCTTCGCCGCGTCCAGATAATCGGACAGGAGCAGATACTTGCCGTCCAGATCTTTATAGATGATATAATCTTTCATCTTTTCGTCAAATTTGGCGTCTTTTATGCAGCCGAACTTGATAAAGGGATGGATGTCGTCCCAGTATTTTTCATAGTTTTCCCGGTCGGTCTTGCACATGCCGCTCAACCGGTCCGCCACTTTCTTCGTGATGTAATCGGAGATCTTTTTCACGAAGCCATCGTTCTGGAGGGCGGAACGGGAAACATTGAGCGGCAGGTCCGGGCAGTCGATCACGCCTTTAAGGAGCATGAGGAATTCCGGGATGACTTCTTTTATATTATCCGCGATGAACACCTGATTGTTGTAAAGCTTGATCGTCCCTTCCACCGCTTCGTATTCCAGATCGATCCGCGGGAAATAAAGGATGCCCTTTAAGTTGAACGGATAATCCATGTTCAGATGGATCCAGAACAGGGGCTCTTTATAATCTTTAAATACTTTGCGGTAAAAAGCCTTGTACTCTTCTTCGCTGCATTCATTGGGATGCTTCGTCCACAGGGGATGGGGATCGTTGACCGGTACCGGCCGTTTATGGATCTTGGCCATCTTCTTTTCCGGCGCCGTGACCACGGTTTCCTTCGTGCCGTCTTCCTTTTCCTCTTCCCGGGTCTTGGCCGGCTCGGTGTAGTATTCCACGACCGTATCGTCTTCCGTCACGTCTTCTTCCGGTACGTTCTCATACTGCTGTTCGGCTTTCGCCTTGGAAAGATAGATCTCCACCGGCATAAAGGAACAGTACTTCTCAAGCACTTCGGCAATACGGTATTCGTTGGCGAACTCCAGGCAGTCTTCGTTCAGATAAAGGGTGATCTCGGTCCCCCGCTCTGTCCGGCTGCCGTCCGCCATGGCATATTCCGAATCACCGTCACATTCCCAGTAAACCGCTTTCGCGCCGTCCTTAAAGGACAGGGTATCAATGGCCACCCGGTCCGCCACCATGAAGGCCGAGTAAAAGCCCAGGCCGAAATGGCCGATGATCTGGTCTTCATTGGTCTTGTCCTTATACTTTTCCAGAAAATCCGTAGCGCCGGAAAACGCGATCTGGGTAATGTACTCCCGCACTTCATCGGCCGTCATGCCGATGCCGTTGTCGATGACTTTCAGCGTCTTCTCTTCCGGATCGACGATCACGTCCACTTTCAGTTTTTCCTTTTCTCCCAGAGCGTATTCGCCCATAACGTCCAGTTTCTTCAGTTTCGTGATGGCGTCGCAGCCATTGGAGACAAGCTCCCTTAAAAAGATATCGTGATCCGAATACAGCCATTTTTTAATGATGGGAAACAGATTCTCACTGTTGATGGAAAGGCTTCCCTGTTCTTTTACTTGTTCACTCATTGCGATCTCTCCTTTTCGATAACTGTTATTGTACCCCTGTCCTTTCCGAATGTCAACAAAAAATTAGCACTCAGCCATGCCGAGTGCTAATAATCTTTTTTTGTCTTTTCACATCTTTTCAAAGGCGATGTGGTTCTGCCGGAAAAACTGTTCCACTGTTTCATCCCAGCAGCGTTCCGCCGTCTTGTCCATCGTGAAGATCTGGTAGCCTATTCCCGATGTGCAGACGAGCCGCTGGTGTTCATAGGTTATGTTCATGAACAGCCCGCTTATCCCGCTTCCCGCCGCCTCCAGTTTATGGTGCTCCAGAAACCATCCGGTATTCTCTTTGGAAAGCTGGAATACGAACTGGAAACGGACCGGCAGTTTTTTCCCGCGGATCAGCTGATACGCGAACGGCTTTACCTCCGACCAGAGGGCATAAGACCGGCCCTCCATCTTTTCCCATTCATCATCGTCGAAATACGGGCGGTTTAAGCCGCCGCTCATTTCAAAACGGGAAAATGTCTGTATTTCACCGTCGCGCAGATAAAATTTATCGAAAAGTTTTCCTGAAAGCATGCCCGACATCATCTTCGGGACGTCGCGGATCACCAGTGATATCATAAACGCCAAACGCCTCCTGTCTGAGTCATCATAACAGATAACGCAGGAAATATCAAGGCTTAAACCGTGATCGTCGCTTTCATGCCCAATATGTCTTTATTGGCTTCCAGTACCGGTTCCACGTCATTTTTAATGAAGTTCTCCACCTGCCGCGGCGCGCGTCCCACAAAATCTTCCGGCTTCATGAGCGCCTTCAGCTGTTCCATGGTCATGCCGAAAGCCGGATCCCCGGCGATGCGGGAAAGAAGATCGTTGGGCTTTCCTTCTTCTTTGACCACGCGGCCTGCCGCCATGGAATGGACACGGATACGTTCATGGAGTTCCTGT
Organism: uncultured Lachnospiraceae bacterium; assembly: GCA_944376975.1. GTDB lineage: Bacteria > Bacillota > Clostridia > Lachnospirales > Lachnospiraceae > Frisingicoccus. Next base: position 4,235 of record CALWEE010000047.1, on the reverse strand, counting down.
CTGTCTCCGCCCATCTTGACCGCGTCCATCATGATATTTTCCGTAGCCATGAAAGGCAGTTCGTTCATCAGATGCTGCTCGATCACCTTGGGATATACCACCAGGCCATCCACCACGTTCATGTAGAGATCCAGAATACCGTCGATGGTCAGAAAGGCTTCCGGGACCGACAGCCGTTTATTGGCCGAATCGTCCAGCGTTCTTTCAAACCACTGGGTCGCGGCCGTGATCGCCGGATTGAGCACATCCACCATCACATAACGGGAAAGGGAAGCGATCCGCTCACTGCGCATGGGATTGCGCTTATAGGCCATGGCCGACGAACCGATCTGGTTCTTTTCAAAAGGTTCCTCGATCTCTTTGAGATGCTGGAGCAGTCGGATATCGTTGGAAAATTTATGGGCGCTCTGGGCAATGCCGCCGAGTACGTTGAGCACCCTGGAATCCAGCTTCCGGGAATAGGTCTGTCCGGAAACAGGATAACAGGCTTCAAAGCCCATCTTTTTCGCGATCCGGCGGTCCGCTTCTTCGCATTTCGCGTCGTCGCCGTCAAACAGCTCCAGAAAACTGGCCTGCGTGCCAGTGGTCCCTTTGGAACCCAGAAGCTTCAGCCGGGAAAGGATATAGTCGGTGTCGTCCAGGTCCATGAGCAGGTCCTGGATCCACAGGGTCGCCCGCTTGCCCACCGTCGTTGGCTGGGCCGGCTGGAAATGAGTAAATCCCAAAGTGGGAAGGTCTTTATATTTCATGGCGAAAGACGCCAGTTCACCGATCACGTTCACCAGTTTTTTGCGCACAAGGCGCAGCGCCTCCCGCATGATGATCACGTCGGTATTGTCGCCCACGTAACAGGACGTGGCGCCCAGATGGATGATGCCCTTGGCCTTGGGGCACTGCTGTCCATAAGCGTACACATGGGACATGACGTCGTGGCGCACCTGTTTTTCCCGTTCTTTCGCCACGTCATAATTGATGTCGTCCGCGGCCGCTTTCAGTTCGGCGATCTGTTCGTCCGTGATGCCAAGGCCCAGTTCCTGTTCTGTTTCAGCCAGGGCGATCCACAGCTTCCGCCACGTCCGGAACTTCATATCCGGCGAAAAAATAAACTGCATCTCTTTACTTGCGTATCTTTCGGATAAAGGGCTCTGATATCTGTCGTTCATATATTCCTCCTGTACATTCCCGCGGCCGCCGCCGTCAGGCTTCCATGTCGCCGCGTATATCCCTGGTCGGCGGATCCACCGGATAACGTCCGGTAAAGCACGCGTCGCAGTAACTTAAATTATCCACCATTTCGTTCAATCGGTCAACATCCAAATATCCCAGGGAATCCGCCCCCAGCATCCGGCCGATCGCCTCGATGGTATACTGATTGGCGATGAGCTGGTCCCCGGTGGGGATGTCCGTTCCGAAATAACAGGGGAATTTAAAGGGCGGCGAACTGATGCGCACATGCACTTCGGTAGCCCCGGCGTTTTTCAGCATCTGGACGATATTCGCGCTGGTGGTCCCCCGGACGATGGAATCGTCGATCATGATGATCCGCTTGCCTTTTACCGCGTCCTTCAGCACGTTCAGTTTGATCTTGACGCTTTTTTCCCGGGCGCTCTGCCCCGGTTTGATGAACGTCCGGCCCACGTAATTGTTTTTCACGAACGCCCGTCCCAACGGGATGCCGGACTCAAGGGCGTAGCCCATGGCCGCGTCGTTGCCCGATTCCGGGACACCCACCACCATATCCGCTTCCACCGGATGGGACTGGGCCAGGATCCGCCCCGCCATGATCCGGGAATTGAAGACCGACACGCCGTCGATCACGCTGTCCGGGCGGGCGAAATAAATGTATTCAAATACGCAGCGGGCCGCTTTCGGCGCGCCGCTTTTATGGTAGGTGCGTATACCTTCTTCATTGATGACCACGATCTCGCCGGGCTCGATGTCCCGTATCCACCGGGCGCCCACCGCGTCCAGCGCGCATGTCTCTGACGCCACGATCCACGTATCGCCTGCCTGGCCGATGCACAGAGGCTTGAAACCGTGGGGATCCCTGGCGGCGATGATCTTTCTCGGGCTCATGACCAGAAGGGAATAGGCGCCCGCGATAAACGGCATGGCCCGACGGACCGCTTCTTCTACCGAACCGCAGCCGACCCGCTCCCTGGCCACCAGATAGGCGATGACTTCCGAATCGATCGTCGTCTGGAAGATCGCCCCGTTCTTTTCCAGTTCTTCCCGCAGATCCACCGCGTTGACCAGATTGCCGTTATGGGCAATGGCCAGCTGGCCCTTGACATATTTTGTCACAAGCGGCTGGGCGTTGGAGCGGACACTGCTGCCCGCCGTGGAATAACGGACATGGCCGATGGCGATATCGCCATGGACCCTGTCCAGGTTCTTCGGCGTGAACACCTCATTGACGAGCCCCATATCTTTATAATAACGTATATCCCTGTTTTCACTGACCGCGATGCCGCAGCTTTCCTGTCCACGATGCTGGAGGGCGAAAAGTCCGTAATAGACGAGGGAAGCGATATCTTCCCCGTTGACGTTGTAAGCGCCGAAGACGCCGCACTCCTCGTGGAGCCCATCCCATATCTGTTTCATACTGTCATCCATTTTACAATCCCAGTCTTCTGAACATTTCTTCATAGGCTTCTTCCACGTGTCCCAGGTCTCTCCGGAAACGGTCTTTATCCAGCTTTTCGTGGGTCGTGGAATCCCAGAACCGGCATGTGTCCGGGGAAATCTCATCCGCCAGGATCACTTCGCCTTTATAGCGTCCGAATTCCACTTTAAAGTCGATCAGGTCGATGTTCATCTCGGCGAAATACGCTTTCAGTATATCGTTGACTTTAAAGACCAGTTCCGTTACCCGGTCGATCTCTTCCCGCGTGGCCAGGCCCAGAGCGATGGCGAAATAGTCATTGATCAGCGGATCGCCCAGGGCGTCGTTCTTATAGGAAAATTCCAGCGTGGGCGCTAAAAGCTTCCGGCCTTCCTCCACGCCCAGGCGTTTGGAAAAGCTGCCGGCCGCCACGTTGCGGACGATGACTTCCAGCGGGATGATCTCCACCTTTTTCACGGCGGTCTCCCTGTCGCTCAGTTCCTCGATATAATGGGTCGGTACGCCCTCTTTTTCCAGCATCCGGAAAAGATGGTTGGTCATCCGGTTATTGACAACGCCTTTGCCGATGATGGTGCCCTTCTTCTCCCCGTTGAACGCCGTCGCGTCATCTTTGTAATCCACGATCAGCACATCCGGCACATCGGTTGTGAACACCTTTTTCGCTTTGCCTTCATACAATAGATCCATTTTTTTCATCTGACCTTACCTCAACTTTCCTGATCTGTGTTTTATTATTAGCAATACTTATATATTTCATAAGCGTTTTTATCGTTCTTTCCGCTTACAGCCTTATTCTATCGCATAGCATTTTTCAATTCAATAGAATTTCTATTAAAAATACTTATAAAACATGTTGAGGTTCCTAATAAAGTCCGCCTCAGGGCCGTTCCAGCGCCATCTGTCCATAGTTGAGCCACTGGAAACCGAGCCGCTGATACAGGGCGATGGCGCCGGTATTTTCCATGGTCACTTCCAGCCGGAACCTTCGGGCGTCTTTATACTGTTCCTGGATCCAGGCGAAAAACTGATGGCCGTAGCCTTTGCCGCGGCACGCCTCTTTCAGGTACAGGTCTTCGATCATCACGCATTTACCGCCGACCTCCGCGGCGTAAAAACTTGTGACCAGGCTGTAGCCCACCGGGTCGTCCCCGTCATACAAAAGGTACCCGTCGATGCCGTTTCCCGCCGCCGCGTCTGAAGCCGTCCGTTCCAGCACCTCATCCGCCACCAGATGGTCCACCGCCGGCGAATGATAAAAATCTTTCAGCATGGCCAGCATGAGCGCTTTGTCTTTTTCCGTTATTCTCCTTATATCAAGCATGATCTTCGCTCCTTTGTCGTTTATTCAGCCTAAAGCCACATCCAATATCATCATGATCACAAACCCGACAGAAAACCCGATGGTCCCCAGGTTGGTATGCTCCCCTTCGCTGGCTTCCGGTATGAGTTCCTCCACCACCACGTAGATCATGGCGCCCGCCGCGAAAGACAGAAGATACGGCAGGACCGGCTCCACTTTGGAGGCCATGAGGATCATGAGCGCCCCCGCCGCCGGTTCCACAATGCCGGACAGCGCGCCGCTGGCGAACGCCTTCGCGCGGCCGTCACC
>CALWEE010000046.1 GCA_944376975.1 uncultured Lachnospiraceae bacterium | reverse complement strand
CTTCCACAGCCGACAGGCCGCAGCATCCGCCTTCTTCTTCCTCGACAAACCGGTCCGCGTCCTGCCAGATCTGCATGGTAACGCCGATCACGTCATATCCCTTTTTTTTCAGGATCCAGGCGGCTACCGATGAATCCACGCCTCCGGACATTCCTACGACAACACGTTTTCCTGACATGATCAGTAATCCTCTTCTTCTTCCTCTTCGCTTATATCCGATTTGGGCTTTTCAAGGCCTTCGATCTGGATATGGTTCTTCTGGGCATAATCCCAGAGAGCCGCGTGGATGGCCTCCTCCGCCAGCAAAGAACAGTGGACTTTGACCGGCGGCAGCCCGTCTAACGCTTCCATGACCGCTTTATTGGTCACTTCAAGCGCCTCATAGATCGTCTTGCCTTTGACCAGTTCTGTCGCCATGCTGCTCGTCGCCACCGCGGCGCCGCAGCCGAAGGTTTTAAATTTCACGTCCCGGATCACCTGGTCCTCATCTATATCAAAATAAATGCGCATGATATCGCCGCACTTGGCGTTTCCCACTGTGCCGACGCCGCTGGCGTTCTCGATCTCGCCCACATTTCTCGGGTTCTGGAAATGGTCCATGACTTTTTCGCTGTACATTTTTTATCCTCCTTCGATCTTCATCTGTCTATTTCCGGTTTTTCATAAAATCCTCATATAACGGCGACATGGCCCGAAGCCGCGCCACGATCTCTTTGATCTTATCCACCACGTAATCGATCTCTTCCATCGTATTTTCCTCGCCCAACGTGAGACGAAGGGAACCATGGGCGATCTCATGGGGCAGGCCGATGGCCAAAAGCACATGGGACGGATCGAGGGATCCGGATGTGCAGGCCGAACCGCTGGACGCGCAGATACCTGCCATATCCAGCATGATCAGTAAAGATTCGCCTTCTATGAACTGGAAACTGAAATTGACGTTATTGGGCAGCCTGTGTCTGGCTGAGCCGTTCAGACGGGTATAGGGCACTTCGGCCAGGACCCTTTGGATCAGATGGTCCCGGAGCGCTTCTTCTTTCGCCCGTCGTTCTTCCATCGTGGCGACGGCGATCTCGACAGCCTTCGCCATGCCCACGATGCCCGGCACGTTTTCCGTTCCGGCCCGGCGCTTGCGTTCCTGGGCGCCTCCATGTATGAAAGAACGGATCTTCACGCCTTTGCGTATATAAAGGAAGCCGATGCCTTTCGGCCCGTTCAGTTTATGGCCGCTGGCGCTGAGCATGTCGATATTCATATCGTCCACCGAAATGGGCAGCTGTCCGAAAGCCTGTACCGCGTCGGTGTGGAACAGGACGCCATGTTCTCTCGCGATCTGACCGATCTCTTTAATGGGCTGGATCGTCCCGATCTCGTTGTTGGCGAACATGACCGAAATGAGGATCGTGGTTGGGCGGATGGCTTTTTTCAGCTCATCCAGCTTGATGATCCCGTTCTCGTCCACATCCACATAAGTCACGTCAAATCCCCGTTCTTTCTGAAGATATTCACAGGTGTGGAGAATGGCGTGATGTTCGATCTTCGACGTGATGATGTGATCGCCTTTTCCCCGGTAAGCTTCCGCAGCGGCGACCAACGCCCAGTTGTCCGCCTCTGTCCCGCCGGCCGTAAAATAGATGTTTTCCGGCGCGGTACCCAGGGCGTTCCCGATGGTCTCGCGCATCCGGGTGATCACCTGTTTGTTTTTCGCTCCAAGGTCGTATACACTTGAAGGATTCCCGTAATATTCGGTAAAGTAGGGCCTCATCGCTTCCACGACTTCCGGCCGCGTCGCCGTCGTCGCCGCGTGATCCAGATATATGATCTTTTTATCCATGATCGTCACTCCATTCTAACTGTTATGATCTCTTCCAATGTCATAGCGTCAACCGTCTGGTTAATACTATCATTAATACGCTTCCAGACATATTTTGTGACACAGGAATCATAGTTGGCGCATGCTTCCTTGTTTTCCGGACAATCGACCACCGTCATGCTGCCTTCCAGCGCCCGCAGGATATCGCCCACCGATATGCTGGCGGCTGGCCGCGCCAAAATGTAGCCGCCGCCGCTGCCCCGGATGCTTTTGACGATACCGGCTTTTTTCAGACGGGCGATCAGCTGTTCCAGATACCGTTCAGACAGATCCTGACGTTCCGCGATGCTGCTTATGGAGACCGGTCCGTCTTTCGCGTAAACAGCCAGATCCGCCGCTGCCCGCAGGCCATAGCGTCCTCTCGTGGAAAGTTTCATGTCCTCACCTCTCTTTAATGTCTACTATAACACTAGGATTTCCATTGACAGGATATCACTCCGCCTGTTTTCTGTCAATACATCTTCCCAAAAAGGAGCTTCTGCGGTTATTATACTGCAAAAGCTCCTTGTCATTCCTGTTTTCAGGTACGGTCTTAACTTTCTGTTTCTTCTTCCGTTTCCGCTTCCGTTTCCGATCCGGATCCCGATTCCGACTCTTCCGTCTCCACGATCAGATCCGCTTCATCCAGGCTGATGATCGTATTGTACGTATTCAGCGGTACGGCCAGGATGGCGGTTTCACCGTCCTGATACATATAATACTGGCTGGTCACGGAATTTTTATCACCGAAATACCATATATGGGTACCGGCGCCGTCGGTTATGGTCAAGGTCGCTGTCGGCTCATCCAGCCCGTATTCGGACATATCTTCCACGCTTTCGGCGACCGTCTGATCGGAAGAAAGCTCGGCAAGGTCATACAGCTCGGACGTGACTTTCTCGCTGTCTATCTCCAGAGAGCTGTCTGTAAGGGATACCCAGGCGTCACCGTCTTTTCGCGCATGGAAAAGGGGCGTTTCTTCGTCTGCCTTTTCTACTTTGACTTCGGTGATCGTGGACAGATCGCCGTCATATAACGCCTCCGATGTATCCGCCGCTTCTTCGGCCTTCCGATTCATCTCCGTGACCGCCAGGTATATGACGGCCAGGACGATCAGCGCGGCGACGAGGCAAAGCAGGTTGCGCGTTTTTTTGTTCATCTTTTCTTACGCCTCCTTACACAGATGATGATGCCTCCGATCAGTACAACGGCCGGGATGATGATAAGGACCACGCTCACCCACAGATTTAACTGGGCCGATGTGAGGGTCAGGGAATCGGTGGATATGGATTTGACAGCGACCGCGTTGTTTTCCGTCTCGCCAGTCATCCATGTCACCGCGTTGGCGAACAAGGCGGCGTTTCCGCCCGCGACCACTTCATTGATCGTGCTGTCCGTAAATCCGGCCGATGTACACAGGAACAGTTTGGAAGCGGTTTCCCCATCGTCCTTTTCCACTATGGCCGCCACGTCAAAAGGCCCGTCGATGTCCCCGTCTTCTTTATCCGTAGTCTGGGAAGATACGTTCACTTTGGAATACGCGTCGGATGACGTGGATAAAACCGCCGTATAGGTCAGTTCTTCGTTTTCCTCGTCCTCGTCAAAGACGATGCCCTGGCATACGGGAAGCAGGACAAATTCACCGCTGCCGCGCATGTCGGTGGTCAGGTCCGTACTTTCGACCGTCGGGAACAGGTACATGGGATAGCCGGGATAATACATGGAGCTGTCCGCTTCCACGATGATGCCGTCTTCCAGCCGGGTATCGTAGAGGGCCAGCACGCTGTCCAGGTTGGGATGTTCTTCCGACATATAAGACAGGATCAGATAAAGGTCACCGCCATTTTCCACATACTCCGTCAGAAGTTCGGTCTCTTTGGCCGTCAGGTCTTTCTGCGGGCAGTTGATCAGTATGACGCTGGCGTCTTCCGGTATCTGGGCGGTCTGGATCAGGTTCAGCGTTTCGATATCCATATTGTTCTTTGTGATCTGATCGGTCATGGCCCCGGACAATTCGGTCTCGCTGTGGCCTTCCAGTTCATAGATCTTTGCCGTTTCGTCACTGGTCAGATAAGCGATGGCGCTGGTCAGCTGGCCTTCCCCGTCAAAGCCGGTCACCTGGTAGGAATAATAGTCCGTGTAAGAATACTCGTACAGATCCGAATAGTCCACGATCCGGTTCCGTTCGCCATTCGTAACGATCATGCTGTTCTCGCTCACGCTGTCGCTGGTGTACTGGGTCACGAAGCCCGGGTTTTCCACAGGATCCACCTTTTCCACATGGATATGGTCGGTCCGGTCCGCGTACCGTTCCAGAAGTTTGACAAGCGTACTGTCTTCATTGCCGCCCGTCGCGACCAGATAAATGGTGATATCCTGCTCCAAAGCGTCAAGCGCGTCTTTCGTCGTCTGGGTCAGGGAATACAGCCCGTCCTGGCTTATATCCGGCTGGGTCATTTCAACCGGCAGCGCCCGGACGATCAGATTGATGATGAGCAGCACGGCGATGACGAGGACGCTCACGATGACACTGTAAGAACCGTTTTTAAATTTTTTATGTTTTTCCATCTGATCTTTCCTCCTAGCACCAGCGACGTTTTTGTATGGACTGCACCGTAAGCGCGTAAAATACGATGATCCATGAAATGTAATAAACAATGGACGTCAGATCGAATATCCCTCCGGCGAAGCTGTCAAACCCACTGGTGATCTGAAACCAGGAAAGGATGCTTTTTAATACGCCGCCCAGGCCGCCGTCCGGGATAAGGGAAGCGATGCTCGGCATAAGGAACATGACGAGCATGACGCCAAAGCTGATGAAGGCCGCCGCGATGGGGCTTTCCGTCAGGGACGATATGAACATGCCCAACGCCAGGAAGACCATGCCCATCAGGATGAAGGCGATCAGGCAGCCGTACGCCGCTTTCAGGTTCACGTCGCCGAATTGGGTCAGCAAAAGCGGATAAAACGCGATCACGACCATGGGAATGAGGAAAGCGGACACCAGCGCCAGATATTTACCGAGAACGACCTGGGTCACCGTGACAGGCGACGTAAGAAGCAGCTGGTCGGTCTTGGATTTTCTTTCTTCGGCGAAGGACCGCATGGTCAGAATGGGGATCAGAATGAAAAAGATAAAAAGTGTCGCGTTCAGCGTATATTCAAACTGGCTGTACGCGTACACCAGGTTGTAGGCTGTCATGTAAAATCCGACGACGACCAGGAAAAACGCCGCGAACACGTAGCCCATCATATTATGGAAAAAGGATTTGAAATCTCGGATATATATGGCGCTCATGCTTTCTGTTCCTCCTTGTCGTTTTCCGTCAGCTCAAGGAATATATCTTCCAGGCTGGACTTTTTAAGGGACATGGCGAGGATCGGGCATTTTTCTTCAGCCATCCTGTAAAAAAGCCGTTCCCGGATATCTTCTTTATTGACCGGATCAATGATCACGTCGCTGCAGTCCGCTTCTTCCGACGGTTCGATGCGATAATCTTTCACCGAGTCCATGCAGTCCAATATCATGGCCAGATGTCTTTTCGCCGCCCGGACGGTCATTTCGATCTCGCCGGACGCGTCGGAACGCCTGCCCAGTTCTTCCGTCGTCTCGCTGGCCACCAGTTTGCCATGGGAAAGGATCAGCACATGGTCGCAGACCGCGCTGACTTCGGAAAGGATATGGGAACTTAGTATGACGGTATGCTTTTTCCCCAGATGCCGGATCAGTTCCCGGATCTCGATGATCTGCTTCGGATCCAGCCCAACCGTCGGTTCGTCCAGGATCAGTATGCCCGGGTCGCCAAGCAGGGCGCAGGCAAGTCCCACCCGCTGACGGAACCCTTTGGACAAGGTTTTGATCAACGACCTGTACACATCTTCAATGGATGTTTCCTTTGTGACCCGCTTGATTTCCTTTTCGATCTTATCCTTCGGGATCTTTTTTAATCTCGCCGCGAATTCCAGATATTCGCCGACCCGCATGTCCATGTAAAGCGGCGGGATCTCGGGAAGGTAACCGATGCTTTTTTTCGCTTCTTCCGGTTCTTCCAAAATGTCGTGTCCGTTGACCGACACCGTTCCTTCACTGGCGGCCAGATAACCGGTGATGATGTTCATCGTCGTAGATTTTCCCGCCCCGTTTGGCCCGAGGAAACCGTAGATCTGTCCGTCTTCGATGGTGCAGCTCAGATGGTCCACCGCCACGTGTTTTCCGTAACGTTTGACCAGATTTTTGATCTCAATCACAGTATTATTCCTCCCTGTATCATACTGTGTACAGTATATTGCCAAATTGTGTTATTTTTTTCAAAAGTTTATGAATTTTAGATGAACATTTGGTGAACAAAAAAAGAAAGCGCTTCCCATATAAATAGTTTAAATACCATAATAAAAAGCTCCCTTCTAAGTGACAAGTTTTTATTATTTCGCTTGTCTGCTTAAAAAGGAGCAGATCCATTATTGCCGGCCCATTATGTGACAGTCTTTTTTGCCTATATATACCACTTCGCTTGCGTTTCATAAAGTCTTGCATATTCGCCGCCCTGTCTGAGAAGACTTTCGTGGGTTCCATTTTCTGCAAGCTGACCATTTTTTAACACAAGAATGCTTTCTTTATAACCCTATCCTTCATTATTTCCCATTATCTCCTTCCGCCACGCTATAGCCGACAAACCATTATGTATTCTTCTTCATTTTCTTTTACAACTTCAAAACCTACTTTCCGATATATATTAACTGCATAATTCGCCTTCTGTACGGATAACGATGTCTGCTTATATCCCTTGTCTTTCAGAAATTGCAACATTTCTTTCATAAGTGTCGTGCCTAACCCCAAATGCCTGTATTCCTCATAAAGCGATATGGCAAGCGAAGGCGTTTCATCATCAATATGTCCGTAATCATTTATAATACGCACCCATACTGCACCTATAATCTTTTCTTTTACTTCCGCAACCAAGCACCAATCGTCTGCTTTCCCAAGATCAGCGATATAAACTTGAAGCTCTGGCTGTCCAATAACAGATTTTGGCGGCTTTTCCATTCCCGCTGGAATAAAAATCGCTTCATACAAAAAGTCAGACAATACTGGATACTCACTCTCTTTGATTTCCCGTATTGTATAGTCCACAATTATTCTCCTCCCAACTACCATCACGCAAAATATTTTTCATTTGTATGAGCATAATATATGACTTACGGACGGTAACTCGTTATAATTTTCCAATCATTTTACAAAGCGATATTTTCCCCATAAGCATCAAGATATTCCATCGGCTCTAAATCGCCACTACACATTCCCCACTATCCAGAATAACGGATATACTGTCCTCACTATGGCTTGCGGTTTGAATGTCTTCAGATGCGTCCAATATAAAAGTAGGACTGCTTTTTATTCAGTTGCCCTGCTCCATCATGGCCAGGAATTCGTCTTCCGTTATGACCGGTATGCCCAGCGAACGGGCTTTTTGATTTTTGGCCGATGCGGAGCCGGCGTCATTGTTGATCAGATAAGAGGTTTTAGAGGAAACCGATCCGGCGACCTTTCCGCCTCTGGCCTCGATCTGTTCTTTCAGCGCTTTCCGGTTGGGAAAATGATGAACGTTTCCGGTAATGACGAAAGTCAGTCCCGAAAAACTTTCCGGACCGGTATGTTCTTCCGGTTCTTCAAGCCGGATGAGGCGGAGCAGCTCGTCCAGCTGCACGCTTTTATCGTTGTCGGAAAAATAATCCCGGACCGACGCGGCGATCACCGGACCGATGCCGTCGATGGCCCCGATCTCTTCCGCGGAGGCATGCCGTATCTTATCCAGGTCATAGTCAAAGTGCCGGCATAACAGCCGGGCGTTGGCGGATCCCACGCCGTTGATGCCAAGGGCGTATAACAGCCGGTCCAGACGTATATCTTTGGAACGCTCAATAGAACGCGTCAGGTTTTCATAGGACTTTTCACCGAAACCTTCCATGCCGATGATCGCCTCTTTGTGGGCGCTCAGACGGAAGATATCGGTCAGCCGGCTGATAAAACCACTCTGGACAAACTTTTCCAATGTGGCCTCGGAAAGGCCTTCAATGTTGAAGGCGTCTCTGGACACGAACAAGGTCAGGCCTTTGATATTCTTCGCCTCACAGGCCGGATTGGGACAATAAAGGACTTTCGCGTCATTTTCCTGCTTTACGGCGGTGGGCTGATGACAGACGGGACAGAGCTTGGGTATGGGAAGGTCGCCGCTTCGGGTCAGGTTGTCCGCGATCTGGGGGATGATCATATTGGCTTTGTAGACTGTCAGTTCATCACCGATGCCCAGTTCCAGGCTTTCCACGATGCTTAAATTATGGACGCTGGCCCGGGACACCGTCGTTCCCTCCAGTTCCACCGGTTCAAATATGGCCACCGGATTCAGAAGGCCGGTCCGCGAAGCGCTCCACTCCACTTCCAGCAGATGGGTCGTCCGCGTTTCGTCCGCCCATTTAAAGGCAATGGCGTCTCTTGGGAACTTGGCCGTCGTTCCAAGAGACCGGCTGTATTCCATGTCGTCATAGGTCAGCACAAGGCCGTCCGAAGGTATGTCCTGATCGTTTACGCGTCCGGCGAAAGCTTCCACTTCACCTTCCACCGTATCCTTCGTCACGACCCGGTATTCCACTGTATCAAAGCCCAACTTGTCCAGCCACTTCATCTGGTTTTCACGGGAATTCTTAAAATCTTCCCCATCCGCCCGGACAAGGGTAAACGCGTAAAAACGGACATGCCGACCGGCGGTTATGGCGCTGTTGAGCTGTCTGACCGAACCGCTGCAAAGGTTTCTCGGATTTTTGTATTTCGCGTCCGCGTCTTCGATCTGGTCGTTGATCTTTTTAAAGTCGGAATATCGGATGATCGCTTCGCCCCTGAGGATCAGTTCGCCCTGAAAAGGGATCTTCAGCGGGATATTGTCAAAAGCGCGGGCATTGCCGGTGACCACTTCCCCGACAATACCGTTTCCTCTCGTGACCGCTTTATAAAGGCTGCCGTCCCGATAGGTCAGGACGATGGTCAGGCCGTCCATTTTCCAGGACAAAAGCCCCTTCTGGCCGCCCAGCCAGTCTTTGAGCGCCGCCCGGTCTTTTGTCTTGTCCAGGGAAAGCATGGGCGAATCGTGGGCTTCTTTTGGCAGATCACTGACCACTTCGTATCCCACATGGATGGTCGGACTGTTGCCCAGCACCGTTCCGGTTTCTTTTTCCAGCTCCAGGAGCCGGTCATACAGACTGTCATATTCATAGTTGCTCATGATCTCCCGGGATTCCTGATAATAAGCTCTGGAAGCCTGATCCAGCCGGCGGATCAACTGTTTCATTTCATCGATCGCTGTCATAACCCACACCTTTCTTTCCTGCCATCCGCGTAAGACGATCCAGTTCCTTCTCTGATAATTCCCGCCACTGGCCTTCCGGTAGGTCGCCGAGCCATATGTTCATCACGCGGACGCGGCGAAGCTTAAGTACCCGATAGCCGAAATATTCGCACATCCGCCGTATCTGGCGGTTCAGCCCCTGGGTCAGTATGATGGAAAAAGTGGTGGCGTTGATCTTGCGGACCTTGCACGGTCGGGTCACCGTGTCCAGTATCGGCACCCCTTCGCTCATCTTCCGGACAAATTCACCGGTCACTCTCTGGTTGACCGTGACGATATATTCCTTTTCATGGTAATTGCGCGCTTTTAATATCTGATCCATCAGTTCGCCGTCGTTGGTCAAAAGAAGAAGGCCGGTGGAATCCTTGTCCAGCCTGCCCACCGGATAGACCCGTTCCGGATAATGGATGAAATCGATCACGTTGTCTTTATCTTTCGGGGACGCCGTACAGACTACGCCCGCCGGTTTATTGAAGGCCAGGACGACCCGTCTGGGCCGGCGCTCTTTCAGTTCTTTTCCGTTGACGATGATGGTCTCCGAACCATCCACCTTCTCTCCCGGTACGGCCGGACGTCCATTGATCAGGATCTTTCCCGCTTCCGTCCATTCATCCGCCTTTCTGCGGGAA
>CALWEE010000045.1 GCA_944376975.1 uncultured Lachnospiraceae bacterium | reverse complement strand
AAACCCTTGATATCTCAAGGAATTTCAGCCATCTTCCCATCTCGTTGCTTTAACTGAAAGTGCGGGAAATGGGACTTGAACCCACACGAAAATTCATTCACATGATCCTTAGTCATGCCTGTCTGCCAATTCCAGCATTCCCGCATTGATTGCTTACGCAACGATAGTAATATACCATAGCGGAGCTGAAAAAGCAAGGGATTTTTCAAATTTTCTTTTTTATTTTTCCGGGATGTCCGGATACTTCCTGAAAATATGCCGCAGCATGATCACCGCGCACACGCTCAGGATAACCTCGGCGATAAACTGGGCGTAGGACAGTCCATAAGGCGGGAACAGGGCGTTCATCAGGAAAAGCGCCGGTATCTCCAGGACGATCTTTCTCAGTATGGCGAATACGAGGGCATATTTCCCGACGCCGATGGCCTGGAACACGCCCACCGTCACAAAGTCGACGCACAGGAACATGAGAGCCAGGCTGAACCCGCGCAGGAAAGCGCTTCCGTAATGGATGATCGCGTCATTGTGCATGAACAGCCGGATCAGCAGATCCGCGCCGCCCCAGTAGATCAGGGTCACCACGGCCAGAACGGGCAGCATCACCTTAAAAGCGAAACGGATCGTCGCCTTCATCCGTTTCCGGTTGCCGGAGGCGAAAGTATAGCTTACCAGCGGCATGATGCCCTGGGAAAAGCCCAGCGTGACCTGCATGGGGACCATATACAGCTTATAAGCGATACCCATGGCCGCCACCGCGTCCGCGCCGTGAACGGCGGTGAAATTATTCAATATGGTCATACCGGTCACGTTCAACAGATTTTGTATGGACGCCGGTATACCCACGCCGCAGACGCCGATGATGATATTTCTTTTCAGCCGGAACTTTTTCGGATTGATACATACAAAGGTATGTCCGCGTTTGGCATAGAGCAGGATAAAAAAGTAAAGGCAAGCCACGCAGTTGGATAAAAACGTGGCCAGTCCGGCGCCTGCCGCGCCCATGCCAAGCCCCCACGGCAGGATAAAAATGGGATCGAGGATGATGTTCAGGATGCAGCCGCTCATGGTGCCGATGCTGGCGTGCATGGCCGCCCCTTCCGAGCGGACCAGATAGGCGAGCACCACATTCAGGATGGCCGGCGCGGCTCCCAAAGATACGGTCCAGAACATATAGCCTTCCGTGGCCGCCCGCGTGACATCATCCGCGCCGATCAGGGAAAGCAGCGGGCCCTTGCCCACGGTACAGGCCAATCCGAACAAAAGGCCCCCGATCAGGGAGCAGTAAAACCCGAAAGCCGAACTTTCCGACACCTGTTCATGATCTTTGCGGCCCAGCGCCCGGCTCATCATGCTGGACGCGCCTACGCCAAAAAGGTTGTTCACCGCGTTGAACGCCAGCAGCACCGGCGCTGCTAAAGCCACGCCCGCGTTCTCCACCGGGTCGCCGAGCATACCTACGAAATAGGTATCGGCCATATTATAAAGCACCATGACCAGCGAACTGAAGATCATGGGCACGGCCAGTTTCGCCACCGCCGACGGGATCGGAGCGGACTCAAACAGCTCCAGTCTCTGTTCATTCTCCATCTGTGTCACGCTCCCCGCCGTTTCCCAGTATACGGAAAATATTCTTTCTGCCTTTTAATGTTTCGTCGAAATCTTCTCCTTCCGCGATATGGATCGCGATATCGTCCATCAGCATATCGCCCTCTCCTTCCGTATCATCGTAAAGGATATCCAGATCGTACAGGATCTCGGAAAGCTCCTCCGCTTTTGACTCGTACTGTTCTTCACCCGGATCGCCCGGGATCGTCCAGACGGTTTCTTCTGTCTTTTTTGTCCTTTTATCGGTTATCTGAAGACGGACTGTATACATGATATCTTCCTCCTTCGCGTTTTCATAAATCTATCATAGAACGCCCTTTTGGCCCTGTCAAGCCGGGCCGGTCTTCTCCCGTTCCTTAAGCTCCGGCAGCACGACCCGCAGCATGGTGACAAAGCAGGCCGTTCCGCCGATCACGTTGGATATGGGCTCCGCCAGGAATACGCCCGTCGTGCCCAGGCCGCCTATGTAAGGGAGCAAAAGGGTCAGCGGAACGACGATGATCGCTTTTCGCAGCAGGGAGAAGAACACCGCGTGTTTCGCTTTGTTCAGCGCTTTGAACACGCTCTGCCCCGCGAACTGGAGAGCCATCATGAAAAATCCGAAAAAGTAGATATGGAGCGAAGGTATGGCCTTCTCCATGAGCAGGGCGTCCCGGTTGAATATCCCGATGAAAAAGCCGGGGAAGACAAACAAGAGCAGCCAGACCGCCGTTGTATACACGATGCTCACCCAGGTGATCAGCCGTATGGCCTCCTTCACCCGTTTATTGTTCCCGGCGCCGTAATTGTAACTGATGACCGGCGACACGCCGTCCGTCACCGCCATGACCGGCGTCTGGGCGATCTGGCGGATGGAACTGATGACCGACATGACGCTCACATAGATATCGCCGCCGAACAGATACAGCATCTTGTTGCAGGCCACCTGGACCATACTGTCCGTACAGGACATGAAAAAGCTGGATGAGCCCAAAGCCAGTATCCGTTTGACGCGGGGCAAGGACAGACGCAGGTTTTCTTTTTTCAACGTCAGTTCCGCCTTCGGCCCCGTAAGGAACCAAAGCACCCACAACGCCGACAAAAACTGGGAAAGGATCGTGGCCAGAGCCGCGCCTTTCACGCCCATGCCAAATATAAAGATAAAGACCGGATCCAGCACGATATTGGTCAGGGCGCCGAGCAGGACCGTCAGCATACCGGTACGGGCAAAGCCCTGACCGTTGATGAACGGGTTCATACCCAGGGCGATCATGACAAAGACCGTGCCGATCAGGTAAATGACCATATAATCGCCGGCATACCGATACGTCTGATCGCTGGCTCCGAAAAGATACAGGAGCGGCTTATGAAAGACCAGTCCGGCGCCTGTCAGGATGAGGCCGGTCAGGATCAGCATGACAAACGATGTGCCCATGATACGTCCCGCTTCATCCATGTCGCCCCGTCCTCTCTGGATGCCAAACAGCGGCGCGCCGCCCAGGCCGAAAAGGTTGGCGAAGGCCGTGATGAACGTGATGACCGGAAAA
Source organism: uncultured Lachnospiraceae bacterium (assembly GCA_944376975.1). Taxonomy (GTDB): domain Bacteria; phylum Bacillota; class Clostridia; order Lachnospirales; family Lachnospiraceae; genus Frisingicoccus. Next base: position 7,124 of record CALWEE010000045.1, on the reverse strand, counting down.
CACAGTCCCAGACCGGCCAGGGCATAGGCCCCTTCTTCCGGGAGCATGCCGATATAGATCCGATCCACGATATTATACAGCAGGTTCAAGATCTGGGCGGCCAGCATGGGCGCCGCCACCTGCCACACATTCTTTCGTATGCTGCCTTTTGAAAAATCGATCTGACGTGACTGCATATTCCAAACCTCATTTCTTCCGCGTCTTTCCGACCAAAAAGCTACTCCATAGAAGCCATTTGCCCAGTATGACCGATCGCTTCATTGTCATCCTCCGTAACACAATCGAAAAAGGCCGCCTGCAGGCAGCCTTTTTCATGCGGCGCGGTTTGTTCCCACGCAATGTCTGTCTTTAGTTTACAGCGCTTTTCGCGGTCTCGCACAGCGCGGCAAAGCCTGCCGCGTCGCTGATCGCCATCTCGGAAAGCATCTTCCGGTTGACTTCAACGCCGGCTACTTTAAGGCCGTGCATCAGACGGCTGTAGGACAGGCCGTTCATACGGGCAGCCGCGTTGATACGCGCGATCCAAAGCTGTCTGAACTGACGCTTTCTTTCTTTACGTCCCGCAAAAGAAGTCGCCAGAGCGCGCATAACGGACTGTTTTGCCACTCTGTACTGTTTGCTTCTGGCTCCTCTGTAACCTTTGGCCAGTTTTAAAACTCTGTTATGTCTTTTTTTCGCATTAACTGCGCCTTTAATTCTCGCCATGATTCATATCCTCCGTTTCGTTCTATTACAGATATGGTAAAATCTTCTTCATAACTTTCGCGTTGGTCGCGTCCGTCATGGTTGCTTTTCTCAGATTTCTTTTTCTCTTTGTCGTCTTCTTTGTCAGAATGTGGCTCTTATAAGCTTTCATTCTTTTCAGTTTACCAGTACCTGTTTTTTTGAAACGCTTTGCTGCAGCTCTGCTGGTTTTCATTTTTGGCATTATAGTATCCTCCTTAACATGTAAAATGTATTTAACTCCGTTTTTGGGATAAGATCATCACCATGCTCCTACCTTCCAGTTTGGCCGGTTTGTCGATCACAGCGATATCGGACAGTTTTTCAGCGAAATCGTCCAGGATGACTTTCCCCGACGCGGTATGCGCCAGCTCCCGTCCACGGAAACGTACGGAAACTTTGACCTTGTCGCCGCCTTTCAGGAACTTGCGGGCGTGGTTCATCTTGGTGTTCAGATCGTTGACGTCGATGTTCGGCGAAAGACGGATCTCTTTCACGTCAATGATCTTCTGTTTCTTACGGGCTTCCTTCTCTTTCCGGGCCATCTCATAACGGTACTTGCCGTAATCGATGATCTTGCACACCGGCGGTTTTGCCTGCGGGGCAACCTTCACCAGATCCAGGTTCGCTTCCCGGGCGATCTTCATCGCGTCCTTGGCGGACATAACGCCCAGCTGTTCTCCCGTCTCGCTGATCAGCCGCACTTCTCTGTCCCTGATCTGCTCGTTAATCATTAAATCGCTGATAATCGACACCTCCATGTCCTGTATAAATGTAAAAATGGTGAGCAGCATACCTACTCACCATTTAAGTTACATAAAATCCGTGTCCGCTTAAATATTAACCCGAGTCATATCTATATGCTGAGGTGAGAGTGAGTACTCTGCTTTATTGACCGTGCGCTCTTCGCGCACTGGAATATCTTATCACGGCTTTACGCGAAAGTCAATATTTTTTCTTCACTTTTTCTTCCTATCGGCAGCGGAATGTGCTGCACCGGGTGTCGCCGCTGCAGCAGGCGTCTTTGCCGCTGATGCTGACGGAAGCCGCGTGGCAGCGGCACTGGCTGTTGTAGCCGCACGTCTCGGCCTCACAGCGGATATCCGCCGTCGGGCTGGCTTCCCGCCCGTTGTTGGCCGCCCGTCCATCCACGTTTTCCCGGAACGCGGCGCAGCATGTCTCGTCCGCCTTCCCGGCCGTTCTTCCGTCCACCTGTATCGTGTCCTTGCCGCACATATGGTCGGCATTGTAGATACAGCTCTCTGCTGAACAATTTAATATCGGCATATCACTACCTCCTTTGACAGAAGATAGTATGCGCCGTCTACCGCGCTCTTATACGGATCTCTTCTTTGATATCGCGGATGAAGTCGTCCAGCTTTCTGGAACCCACGTCGCCGTCTTTCCGGCTGCGGACGGAAACTTCTTTCTCTTCCGCTTCTTTCGCGCCCACGATGAGCATGTAGGGGATCTTATTCATCTGAGCTTCCCGGATCTTATAGCCGATCTTTTCCGCCCGCGTATCGATCTCCGCCCGGATGCCCGCCTCTTTCAAAGCGGCCAGCACGTCTTTGCCGTAGTCCATGAACTTATCGGAGATAGGCAGGATCTTTACCTGCACCGGCGCCAGCCATGTGGGGAACGCCCCCGCGAAGTGCTCGATCAAAATGCCGATAAAACGCTCGATGGATCCGAAAGCGACCCGGTGGATCATGATCGGACGATGCTTCTCGCCGTCAGCGCCGGTATATTCCAGATCGAACCGGAGCGGAAGCTGGAAGTCCAGCTGGATCGTTCCGCACTGCCAGGTCCGTCCAAGGGAGTCTTCCAGATGGAAATCGATCTTCGGTCCGTAGAACGCGCCGTCGCCTTCGTTGACCACGTAGTCTTTCCCCAGATCGTCCAGGGCGCCGCGGAGCGCTTCTGTCGCCATCTCCCAGTCTTCATCGCTTCCCATGCTGTCTTCCGGCCGGGTGGACAGTTCCACGTGATATTTGAAGCCGAACAGGTTATACACTTCGTCGATCAGACGGGCAACGCCTTTGATCTCGTCCCGGATCTGCTCCGGCGTCATGAAGATATGGGCGTCATCCTGGGTAAAGCAGCGCACGCGCATCAGCCCATGAAGCTGGCCGGATTTTTCATGACGATGGACGAGTCCCAGTTCACCCATGCGAAGCGGCAGATCCCGGTAGGATCTGGGCTCCGATTCATACACGAGGATCCCGCCCGGACAGTTCATCGGCTTGATGGCATAGTCTTCATCGTCGATGACCGTCGTATACATATTTTCTTTATAATGATCCCAGTGCCCGGATGTTTCCCACAGCTTCCGGTTCAGGATGATGGGCGTGGATATCTCCACGTATCCGGCTTTTTCATGGATCTCGCGCCAGTAATCCAGGAGCGTGTTCTTGAGCGTCATGCCCTTCGGAAGGAAGAAGGGGAATCCCGGTCCTTCTTCCCGCATCATGAACAGGCCCAGCTGTTTCCCGAGTTTTCTGTGATCCCGCTTTTTCGCTTCTTCGATACGGGTCAGATACGCGTCCAGATCGGCTTTTTTCGTGAACGCCGTGCCATAGATACGGGTCAGCATTTTGTTTTTCTCGCTGCCTCTCCAGTAAGCGCCCGCCAGGCTCGTCAGCTTGATCGCCTTGATATTCTTCATGCTCATCAGATGGGGGCCGGCGCACAGGTCGGTAAAATCGCCCTGCCGATAGAAGGAGATCACCGCGTCCTCCGGAAGATCTTCGATCAGTTCCACTTTGTAAGGTTCCTGTCTTTCTTCCATGAAACGGATCGCCTCATCTCTGGGCAGTTCAAACCGCTCGATGGGCGGATTTTCCTTGACGATCTTTTTCATTTCCCCTTCCAGGCGGGTAAGATCGTCCTGGGTCAGGGGCTCGATATCGAAAGCATAGTAAAATCCGTCGGCAATGGACGGTCCGATGGCGCATTTGGCGTACGGATACAGCCGTTTGACCGCCTGGGCGAGGATATGGGACGTGGTATGACGGAACGCCCCCTGGCCGGCTTCGTCGTCAAAAGTGAGGATATTGAGCCGGCAATCCTTATCGATCACGGTCCGCAGATCGACCGTCTCGCCATCCACCTCGCCGGCGCAAGCCACCCGGGCCAGCCCTTCAGAAATATCTTTCGCGATGTCGTAAACGCTCATCGCCTGCCCGTATACTTTTTCCGAGCCGTCTTTCAATGTGATCTTCATAAAATTCTCCTTTCCATCCGCTTTCCGGAATAAAAAAACGCCCCTTGCATCTGCTGCAAGGGACGGGTAAAGTCATGTTCTACTCGCGGTTCCACCCTTTTTGTATGCCAGCCGCTTACGGCTGTCAACCACTTCATTCGGCGATAACGGAGCCACCGGGCCGGATGAGGGCCACTCAGAGGTAGTCTTCGGATATTTCCAATGGGGGGACTTCCAGCCCGCGATCCCCTTCTCTGTCACCTTCCATATCTTACTCGTCTCTTCAACGTATTCAGCTTATAAGTGATTTCTTCTCTATTATATCATCGGGCTTTGCTTTGTCAAGAAAATACCGGTTGCATTTTCCCGGATAAGGTGTATAATAGTGTTTAGATATTTAGATATTTATCTAATTATCTAAACTCAAACGCGGGTATCTCATTTATAAAAGGAGATGATCTTTATCCAAAATGAAGTTTTTAAAGCGCTCGCCGATCCCACGCGGCGCCAGATACTCAAACTGCTTTCGTCCGGCGATATGTCCGCCGGCGACATCGCCCGGTGTTTTGATATGACAAAACCGTCGATCAGCCATCATCTGGGCATATTGAAAGCTGCCGGACTTATCCTGGATGAACGTCGGGGGCAAAACATCATTTACAGCCTGAACATGACCCTTGTCCAGGACATCATTCGATGGTTCTTTGATTTTACGAAAAACGACTCAGAGGAGGAACGATCATGAAAACATCTTTTTTCTTCAGACGGATACTGCCCGGACTGGCCATCCTCTCATTCATCGGCCAGCTGATCTTTTATCCAGGACTGCCTGAGCGCATCCCCATCCAGTGGGGATCGGACGGTCAGGTCAACAGTTACGGTCCGGCCTATATGGCTCTTGTCCTGGCCGCCCTGCCCTTCGCGGTCTGGCTGCTCATGCAGATCCTTCCCAAGATCGATCCCAGACGGCGAAGCTATGCCCAGCACGCCAAAGCCTACCATATATTTACCGCGGCCATCGTCTTTGTCCTGATCGCGGCAAGCTGGGTCTCCACCCTGACGGCCTGCGGCGTGTCCCTGCGTTTTTCCATCGCCCAGATCATCTCCGTCCTGATCGGCCTGCTGTTCATCATCATCGGCAATTATATGCCCCGGATCCGGTCCAACTATACCTTCGGCATCAAAACGCCGTGGACGCTGGACGATCCGGAAGTATGGCGCAAAACCCACAAGCTTGGCGGCATCCTCTTTTGCCTGATGGGCGCCTGCTTCATCTTGTCCGTGTTTTTCACCCCGGCCTGGACCCGTTTTATCGCGCCGTCCGTGGTGATCGCGAGCCTGATCGTCACCTATGTATACTCCTACCTGCTCTACCGCAGACGGAACAACTGAACGCCCGGCAAATATACAGACGATAATGATCGCTTACAAGCATGACAGGAGCCCCTTCCTATTTATGGAAGAGGCTCCTCATCTTTCTCTCGGATACATTCATTTTTTTAAACGTTCCAACGCCTCGCAGATCGCCTGCATGCCTTGTTTCTGATCTTTGATCTTGGCCGTGATCGTGTTATTGACCAGGGACAACTTTATTTTTGTCTTCCCGCTTTTTGCTTTGATGATCCGCTGAGAGGGCATTAAACCTTTTTTAACTTTAACTTCATCAAAACGATCGAACGGGATGCAGATCTTCCCATAAACATGGGAGATATCAAGCGTTTCCAGCACCGCGATGACCAATGTTTTTTCTGTTACGCCAACATAACAATATACGTTGCTCAAAGCTCCCAGCGCCAGCATTTCAGCCGTTCCGGACATCAGCGTTCCCCACGCTTTGCCCTGATAAGTTTCCCCTTCCGGGCAAATACCCGCCAACATTTCATTCATATCTGTCTCATTCATAAACAAAGCCACAAAATCCACCTCACCATCATATTGATAAAATCTTCAGACCGATCATAACATCTGTATTGCTCCGCAAAAGGAAAATCAAGGTAAAATATTTGTAAATTATATCTTGCGTTCAAAAAGATCTGCCAAACTCCAAATTTGCGCGGATCCGTCCGCTTTACAAGAATTTTACACAGGTTTCGCCTGTCCGTGATGGAAACCCGGCAAGGATACGGATATGATCTTATTATATCCATGTATCTGAATACCGCTCTGATCAAGGCAAGGTGACTATATGAAATCGATCATTCTATATGGAAGTCAATATGGAAGCGCCCGACGGTACGCGCAGGCGTTATCAACGCGAACCGGCATCCAGGCTGTCAGCCGCAAAGATGCGCCGCCGCTTTCCGATATGAAAATACTCGTGTACATCGGCGCGCTTTATGCCGGCGGCGTTTTGGGTCTGTCAAGGACATTGCGCGGCCTGCCTTCACAAAACATTCAAAAGCTGCTGATCGCCACGGTCGGTCTTGCCGATCCGGAAATACCGCAAAACAGAGAAAATATCCGAAACGCCTTACAAAAGCAGATCTCTCCCAACCTATACGCGAAGGCGAAGATCTTCCATTTGAGGGGAGCCATAGATTATCGCGTCTTATCATGGAAACACCGGACCATGATGGCGCTGATGCACCGTTCTCTGCAAAATAAACCGACGGAAAAATGGAGCGAAGAAGACCGGGCTTTGATGGAGACTTACAGCAAACAGGTGGATTTTGTCGATCTTTCTTCCCTGCAGCCGATCGTAAATGAACTCAAACAGGAGCCGGATCTTTAAAAAGACCCGGCTCCTCATGTCATGTTCCTTATTTATTCCGTCCGTATCATAACTGGATGCCGAAATCGATCATGGCCTGACGGAGTTTTTCTTTGTTGACGATATTGATCTCTGTCAACGGCAGGCGAAGGGGTCCCACTTCCATGCCCATCATGTTCATGGCCGCTTTGACCGGAATAGGATTGACTTCGCAGAACAGGGCGTGGATGAGCGGCATAGCTTTCAGCTGAAGCTCCCGGCTGCCTTTCAGGTCGCCCTTCATGAACAAGTCGACAATGTCATGCGTCTCCTGCGGACAGACGTTGGACAGGACGGAGATGACGCCCTTTCCGCCCAGAGACAAGATCGGCACGATCTGATCGTCATTGCCCGCGTAAACATCCATATCACCCTGCGTCATCTGGAAGATGTCGGCGATCTGGACAATATCGCTGCTCGCCTCTTTAATGGCCACGATGTTGTCGC
>CALWEE010000044.1 GCA_944376975.1 uncultured Lachnospiraceae bacterium | reverse complement strand
CCCTGTTCCAGCATTTTCCAGCATTTTTCATTGATGGCCGAATACTGACGGACCTGTTCCTTCGTCAGCTCGACGCCCGCCTGACGGAAACAGTCTGTCAGCGCCACTTCTTCCGATCTTTTAAAGTTGAGCAAAGTTCCGTCGATATCCCATAAAACCGTCCGGATCATAAGCCGCCTCCTTTTGTCCCGTCTGTCTTCAGGCGATGGTTTCCGCCGTCCACATGGGCTGGAAATCGTCTGTGTCGCTGCACACAAAACCGCCTTTGGCCATCATCATGTCTTTAAGGGCTTTCCTTGCCAGAAGCCCGTCCGCTTCGGCATAGCTGACCGCGTAAATGGACCGGATCTGATGGTCTTGTATGAACTTCAGGTCCAGCGGATCGACAAAACATTCCCGGCCATCCTGAAGGATCAGGGAATCCTGTTCCAGCACCACTTCCATCAGGTTCAGTTCCGGCCACACGTCCACCGCTTCTTCCGGCACGCACCGGACCGTCCGCGTCAGTTCCTTCGCCGTCACTTCATCGGGTATCATATAGTAAAATTCCAGTATGCGCTTCGCCGCGGCCTTCGCCTGGACGATCGTGCTTTTTTTAATTTTTTTCATTTATCCCATTTCCTCCTGAAAATACCGACGCCTCTTTAAGCAGCGCGGCCGCGTTCTCCATGATCTTCGCCGTCAGCCCCCATATATGCCTGACCGTGCCGTCCGGTTCCCTGTAGGTATAAAAGCAGACCGGATACCGGCCCTGCCTCCAGGGATACCCGCGCCCGCCCGGCACCCGGTCCCAGGGGAAATCTTTTGCCGGCTCTATCCGCACCTTCTGTTCCCACACCTGGGGCGGCCCATCCTGGAAAAAAGCCAGCGGTACGGTAAATACCTGGGCCACTTCCCCGTTATGGGTGTCTTTATAATCCTCCAGCCACCCGATATACGGATGGATCATCATGTTAAAAGGGGAGATAAATACATCTGCCGGACCGATCAGCCGGATCTGCCGTTTTCGGATCTTTAATTCTTCCCGTATTTCCCGCAGGGCCGTCTGCCGGGGCGTCTCCCCCGCTTCACAGCTTCCGCCCGGGAAACAGATCTCTCCCGGCTGGGTCCGAAGATTTCCCGAACGCACTTCAAACAGTATGTGGATCCCGTTTTCTTTTTGTATCAAAGGTATGACCACCGCCGACTTTCGGCAAAGTTCCTCATCCACGATCCGGGGCTTCCGTCTTGCCAGCGTTTCAAACATCTTCTCACCTGTTTCCATTTTTTAATATTGTACAATACCTTGCCCGATTTGAAAAGACGCAACCCGGTCTGGCCGATAGCATAAAAAAAGCCCCTGACCTTTTACGATCAAAGACTTTTCCGGGTTCTGCCTAAAACCCGCACCAGCAGCACGGATATCCCCAGCAGCACATGTTCAGCGCGACGACCCGGCAGCACAGATCGTCCATGCCTCCCTGCGGCCTGCCATACTGCTGCCCCATGTGGCCATACCACCGGCCGCCGGACTGGAGCTGCTGATAGAGCATCTGGTACTGGCCATTGCCCGGCTCCATATCCAGCGCCTGTTTGGCCATCTCCTGGGCGACCACCGGATTGCCCGCTCCGGAATTGGCGATGGCGCTCAGATAGTACCACCGGGATGTCCGGTTCTTGATGCCCGACAGGGCGTTCAGCGCTTCCCGATACCGCCCGGTATTGATAAAATTGGCCGCCGCCTGGAGCTCGATATCGTCGCTGTTGCCGCTGGCGCTCCGGTTTCCCGCGGAGCCGCCGAAACCGCCGAAACCACCGAAGCTGCCAAAGCCGCCGAAACCGCCTTCCGCACCATAGCTGCCTTCCCGCTCTTTCATGATCTGGGTGTAGGCCTGCTGGATCTGTTTGAATTTTTCTTCCGCTTCCTTTTCATTGGGTTTGCCCACATTGGCATCCGGATGATACTTCCGGCTCAAAGCCCGATAAGCTTTTTTCACCTCTTCATCCGTAGCCGAAGGGGATACGCCTAATATATCGTAAGGATTCATTCCTTTTTTTCCTCCGCTTTTTCCCGCCGCGCCACCTTCTCGTAACGCGTCCATACACCAGCATACAGGATATTCCGCAAAATTTCAACATCCAATAAGATCGGCAGCTTTTCAAACTCCGCCGCGCAGCAGGCCATGATCGTATTCAGCGCGTCGCGGACATAGGTCTTTAAATCCGGCCGGCCGCTTTGTCTGATCAGCGGATTGAACCGATGCTTTTCTTTATCTTTTTCCAGGTCGTCATAGGCGTCCATAAGATAGATGAACTTGCCCAGGTAAAACCCCACGCCCCGCAGGTTTTCGGCCCACACGTCCTCCCGCATGGCGAAGATCTCAGCCAGCATCCTTCCGGTCAGTCCGGACAGCAGATCCACGTTGGAACAGCCTTCCTCCTCTTTCACCGTCAGCAGGCGGATATACCGGCGCACCGCTTTGTACTGCCTCGGATAACGGCCCGCGAGACGCCGCACCTTTTCTTTCAGCGCGCGGCTTCCAAGCCAGGCCGCCGCCTTCCGGTCATCGTGCCAGTCGTCCAGGCACTTGTAATAGCACAGCAAGATCGTCATGTCCGCCGCGTAATCCAGATATTCGTTGCTCAATATATCCATCTTCCGAAGGGGACGGGTCGGGCATCGGTACAGGCTTCGCGCCGTATCCGGTTCATACAGGCCGGTGAGCAGCATGGCCAGAAAAGTCATGTCGTAGGTGAGGTAAAAGCGGCTGAAATGGCCGTACCGCCGTTTCAGCGTCTGGCACAGCCCGCAGTAATAATTCTGATAACGGTAAAGCTCCCGAACTTTAAGTTCCGGTTTATTGGTCGTAACATATCCAAACAAAGGTCGTCTCCCACCCATCTTCGGACCGTCAGGTCCGTTTTATGAAATCATTTCCGCATTTCGGGCAATGGATGCTGATCCGCCCTTTGCCTTTAGGCACCCGTACTTTCTGGCCGCAGGACGGACACTTGAAAATACGGTACCCTTTATTCTGATCCACGAAAGATCTTTCTTTCCGGAACCAGCCGACAACCCGCCGGCGCAGGAGAAGGAACCCCTGATTTTCATTATACCGTTTCTGGATGTTTCTTGAAAACATACGGAAATACTGCCATGCCAGCAGAAAAATGCCAAACAGGCTGAACCAGCTCCACCCGGTGAACAGACCGATCAGAACGCTCACCAGAGCGGCCACGGAAAGAAACTGCCCCAACTGATCCGCTCCGTATCTTCCCTGCATCATCCTCCGAAACTTATCTCCCATGTTCTTTCTTCCTTTCATCGCGCTTTCACAAACAGGCTCAAACAGGCCGCGCGCGGCCGAGCCTTTTCATCCTATTAAAGTATGATACGCATTTTAGCGAAAAAAAGCAATAAATATATGATTCAATTTTTCTTAATATTTTATAAAAAGCGGCAAAGAGAGCCCTCCCGCGCGGGTCCATTGACCGCTCCGCACTCGGGTATTATACTTGTTTTATACACAAACGAAAGGATGTGATCTCTGTGACGCGCAGAAAGAACACTCATTTGGCTGCCCCGCTTTGCCAAATGAGTGTTCCTGTCCGCTTTACTCTATATGTCCGGATCAATGGAAATTGATCTCGATACGCGTACCCACATCCGGTTCGCTGTCCAGATGGATATCGGCTCCATGGAGCAGCGCGCCGTGTTTGACGATGGAAAGGCCGAGTCCGGTACCGCCGGTCTCCCGTGAATGGCTTTTATCTACCCGGTAGAACCGTTCAAATACCCGGTCCTGGTGTTCTTTCGGTATACCGATGCCGGTATCTTCTATGATCACCTTCCGGCCTTCCGGCGTATGGCCGGTCCAGATCGTCACGTAACCGCCCTCGATATTGTATTTAAGTGCGTTTTCGCAGATATTATAGATCATTTCGTCCAGGATCTGTCGGATGCCGCGATAGATCACATGCTCGCCGGACACCTGGATACCCACATGCTTCTTTTCCGCCTTCAGCGCCAGATGGTTTTTGATCTCGCAGGCCATATCATAAAAATCCACATCTTCTTTTTCCAGTTCGATACTGCCCTCGTCCAGGCGGGACAGCTTGATGATATCTTCCACAAGGGTGATCATCCGGTTGGCTTCTTTATAAATACGCTGGGAAAAATCGCGGATATCTTCCGGGCGCACCAGACCGTTCATCATGATCTCGGCGTAGCCGGAGATGGACGTCAGCGGCGTCTTCAGCTCGTGGGAAACATTGGCCGAAAATTCCCGGCGCATCTGTTCCACCGCGTCTTTTTCCCGATTTTGTTTATCCAGCCTTTCAAGGAAGGGCATCAACTCTTCATACATCGGTTTCTCCAATGGCCTTTCCAGGTCCAGTTCATTGATCGGCCGGACCAGCTTGTTCACCTGATGCCGGGCCATGCCCCACGCGGCGAACGCCAGCAAAACACCTATGACGCCCATGTAAGGAAGTATCTGACCGGCAGTCAACCAGATGGACGACAAGTCTCTGCCCACCCGCAGCACTTTATGGTCTTTTGTGTAGACCGCGTAGTAGACCATGCCGCTCCCGATGGTCTCGGACCTTCGGATCGCTTCGCCGCTTCCATTTTTCAGCGCCCCGATCACTTCTTCCCGGCCGCTGTGGTCTTCCATCGTCTCCGGGTCTTCCCAGGAATCATAAAGCACGGTGCCGTCCTCATCGATCAGGGTTTTGCGCGTATAAGCCTTCCCGTCTTTATCCATATCGATCAGGGCGGAAACGCCGGACAGGCCGAACGCCTGTGTCACGTAAGCCGCCTCCTGTCTTAACTGACTTTCGGTCATTCGCAATGACTGGAAATAGTACACCGCTGTCAGCAGGGCGTAAGACACGGTAAGGGACAAGGCCAGCAGGATCATCATGCTCCGTATGATCTTACGCCTCATGGCCGTCTCCGATCCGATACCCGATGCCCCGGACAGTTTCGATACAGCTGCCCCCTTCTCCCAATTTCTGACGCAGCGTCCGTACATGGACATCCACTGTCCGGGTCTCACCGGTATAATCATAACCCCATATATCTTCAAGAAGCCGGTCCCTGGACAGGACGATATTCCTGTTCAGAAGGAGCAGCTTCAGAAGCTCAAATTCTTTATAGGTGAGCGCCACCTGCGCGCCGTCCACCCACACTTCGTGGCGGTCCACGTCCATACGCACCTTTCCGGCTTCCAGCACATCCGTGTCTTCCCTCTGGCCGGTCCGGCGGAGCACCGCCTTGATGCGGGATATGAGTTCCATCATGCCGAAAGGCTTCGTTATATAATCATCGGCCCCGCCGTCCAGCCCGAGCACCTTATCGTATTCGGAACTTTTGGCCGTCAGCATGATGACCGGGATGTTTTTATAATGTCTGTCTCCTTTCAGCCGCGCGAGCAGTTCCATACCGCTTTCTCCCGGGAGCATGATATCCATTAAGATCAGTTCCGGCTTTTCCTCTTGCAAGGCCGCCCGGAACGATTCGCCGTCTCCAAAACCCACGGCTTTGAACCCGGTGGTCTTTAATGTGTAGATCACCAGTTCCCGGATATTTTCATCGTCTTCTACGCAGTAGATCATCTGTCTGTCCTCCTGGATCGATATCATGCCAACAGTATAATCGCTTTTGGTTTACATGACAAGCTGTTTGGAACATCCTTTCAAACGCTGTATCAGCATACCAGCTGTCTGTTAAATCTCCGGATACTCATTGTTAAATCTGGGTAAAGTTTTCAGATATTTTTCATTTCCCGCCCATGCTTAAAAAACATTTTACACAAACGGGATTTTCCATTTAACACGAAGTCTCTAGAATGAAGATCGCTACAAAACAGACCTGCCCGGTCTTTTCCGGCGCGTTCCGGGAAAGAGACGGCCAGGCTTAAAGGAGGAAATTCATATGAAAAAGAAAATAATCGCTATGACGCTGTCCGCGGTCATGGCTATCGGACTTTTCACCGGATGCGGCCAGACTGGCGAGTCCGAAGCTCCGGCTGAAACACAGGCGGCCGAAAGCGGGGCGCAAAACGAAACACAGGCCGCGCAGGACGAAAAAGAACTGAGCGGTACGATCACCGCGGCCGGTTCATCCGCGCTGAAGCCCCTGGCTGACGACGCGGCGAACGCGTTTGCCGAACTGTACCCGGACGTGGCTATCACCATTGACGCCGGCGGTTCCGGTGAAGGCTTAAAACAGGTAGCCGACGGTACCGTGGATATCGGAAACTCCGACGTGGAAGCCGCCGAAAAACTGGATGAAGCCCAGGCGGCTGAGCTGGTCGATCATCAGGTATGCGTGATCACCATGGCCCCCATCGTCAATCCGGACGTGGCTGAAGCCGGCGTGACCGACCTTTCCAAAGAAGAACTGATCGGCATCTTCACCGGCGAGATCACCAACTGGAGCGAAGTCGGCGGCCCGGATGAAAGCATCGTCCTCATCACCCGCCCCACATCTTCCGGCACGCGGGCCACATTCCAGAAATACGCCCTGGACGGAAATGAAGAAGCGTCCAACGCTTCCATGGAAACCGATGATTCCGGCGTCCTTCTCCAGAATGTAAGGGATACGAAAGGCGCCATCGGCTATGTGGCCCTGTCCTACCTTGTAGACGATCCGGGCGTGGCCACCGTGGCCATCGACGGCGTGGAGCCCACCCTGGAAAATACCTACAACGGCACCTATCCTGTATGGACCTTTGAGCACATGTACACCAAAGGCGAACCAAACGAAGTTGTCGGCGCCTTCCTTGAATACATCATGTCCGATGAATACGGCGCCCAGATGGAAACATTGGGCTACGGCGTATCTTCCAAGATGACGACGACAGAACATTAAAACAGCGCATATTCAAAAAGGGGGCAGGCATACGGCATGTTTGCCCCTTTTTCGCGCTCAGCTTTATGGAGGTTTTATGAATACGACAACTCAAAAAGGCATGTTCGGCAAAGAATACGCCTGGCGGGGGATCGCCGTCTTATGCGGCCTGTTCGTGATCGCGCTCACGCTGGTCATCGGCGCCTTCCTCATCTATAAAGGATCCGACACGTTCCTGAAATTCGGCCACACCCTTTGGGAATTCCTCGGCTCGGCTAAATGGCATCCCGTGGACAGCGCGGAAGGCGGCGGCGCGGCAGGCGCCCTGATCTTCATCACCGGTTCCCTTGTGACCTGCGGCCTGGCGCTTCTCATCGCCACGCCTTTCGCTCTGGGCAGCGCCATCTTCATGACCGAGATATCCGCCCGGTTCGGCGAAAAATTCTACCGTCCGGTTGTGGAAATATTCGCAGGGATCCCGTCCGTCGTCTACGGCTGGGTGGGCCTGACCGTCCTCGTGCCTTTTATCCGGAATGTTTTCGACAGACAGGTGGGCCATTCCATCCTGGCGGCCGGCATTGTCCTGGCCGTCATGATCTTCCCCACGATCACCAGCGTTTCCGCCGACGCCATACTGGCTGTCCCGGACGCCTGCCGCAAAGCGGCTTACGGCCTGGGCTCCACCCGTTGGCAGACGATCCGCCACATTGTCATCCCGGCGGCCGCCCCCGGCATCATCTCCGGCATTATCCTGGGTCTTGCCCGGGCGTTCGGCGAAGCTCTGGCCGTCTCCATGGTCATCGGCCAGACAACGGCGCTCCCGAAAAGCATCTTTTCCACGACAAAAACGCTGACGACCGAGATTGCCTCCCAGATGGGCAACGCCATGGAAGGCGGCGAACTGAAATCGGCCCTCTGGAGCATGGCGCTGCTTCTGTTCCTTGTTTCCCTGCTGTTCATCACCCTTATCCATTATTTTACCAATAAAGGGAAAGCCAAAGCGGAAGGAGGTAAAGCCTGATGGACAAACGTATACAGCGGGCGCGCCGCGCCGACCGGGCCATGACCGGTATCTTTTACGGCATCGCCGCCTTTTTCTTCGCCCTTCTCCTGGCCTTCACCGGGAAAGTGATCATCGGCGGGCTCATGGGCGCTTCGCCGGAAATGTTCGCCTTCGCGCGTCAGGGCGCCATCGGGAACCAGCTGTTCAACACTGTGTACCTGGTCTTCATATCCCTTCTGGTCTCGGTGCCTTTAGGCGTCTTCGCCGGCATTTATCTGGCCATGTACGCGAAGCCCGGACTGTTCACCCGTTTCCTGCGGATATGTATCGAAACCCTTTCATCCCTGCCTTCCATCGTTGTCGGCCTGTTCGGCTACCTTGTTTTTCTCGTGTTCATGGGCATGGGAAAAAGCCTTTTGGCCGGCGCCTTATCCATATCGATCCTGACCCTCCCTCTGATCACCACGACCACGGAGGACGCCATAAAAGGCCTCCCCGCCGGATATTTCCAGGCCGGCATGGGCATGGGCTCCACCCGCTGGCAGGCCATATTCCATGTACTGCTTCCGGCCTGTATCCCAAGGATCATGACCGGCGTCATCCTGGCCGCCGGCCGGGGATTCGGCGAAGCGGCGGCGCTTTTATATACCACCGGGTCGGGCAGTTCACTCCGTTGGGGCAACTGGGATATCACCTCGCCCACCAGCCCTTTAAATGTGCTCCGGCCTGCCGAAACCTTGTCCATCCAGATATGGAATCTCCAGACAAACGCCCAGGACGCCGCCCTGGCCAATCTGGCCTCCGCCGTCCTTTTGCTGCTCGTGCTGCTGTTCAATATCGGCGCCAACGCCTGGAGCCGGCACATCAACCGGAAAAATTCAGGCGAAAAAGCCTAGAAAGGAATCACAGGTAAACCTATGCTCAAAACAAAATTTGAAATCGAACATCTGAACCTTCACTACGGAAGCTTCCACGCGCTGAAAAATATCAGCATGAAGATACCGGCCAATGAGATCACCGCTTTTATCGGCCCTTCCGGCTGCGGCAAATCCACTTTCTTAAAAACGCTGAACCGGATGAACGACCTGGAAGAAAACGTGACCATTGACGGGACTGTACGCATGGACGAAAAAGACATCTACAGCGAAATGGACGCCATCACCCTGCGCCACGACGTGGGCATGGTCTTCCAGCAGCCCAACCCGTTCCCGAAAAGCGTGTACGACAACGTGGCCTACGGCCCCCGGATCTTCGGCATCCGCAAAAAAAGCCAGCTGGACGAGATCGTGGAACGCAGCCTGCGTCAGGCCGCCATATGGAATGAACTCAAAGACCGGCTGAAAAAAAGCGCCCTCGGCTTATCCGGCGGCCAGCAGCAGCGTCTGTGCATCGCCCGGACGCTGGCCATCCAGCCGAAAGTCATCCTTATGGATGAACCCACTTCCGCCCTGGATCCCATCTCCACGTCCAAAATAGAAGACCTGGCCATGGAACTGAAAAAAGATTATACGATCATCATCGTGACCCACAACATGCAGCAGGCCGCCCGTATATCCGATAAAACGGCGTTCTTCCTCCTTGGCGAAGCCATTGAGTACGGAAAGACGGAAGATATTTTCGCCCGGCCCCAGGATAAACGTACAGAAAATTATATTACAGGAAGGTTTGGTTGATCCTATGAGAGAATTTTACGAAAACCAGCTTAACGAACTGCATTCCGCGCTGACGGAAATGGGAAATACCTGTCAGAAAAGCATTGAGAACACGTCGGAGGCCCTGATCCTCAACGACAAGAAACTGGCCTCCAAAGTCATGCGCCTGAGCGCCCGCATCAGCCACCAGGAACGGGATATCGAGGGGAAATGTATGAACCTGCTCCTGCTCCAGCAGCCGATGGCCGGCGATTTCCGCCAGGTCTCCGCGGCGCTGAAGATCATCACTGATATGGAGCGCATCGGTATCCAGGCCGGCGATATCGCCGAAATACTCCTCACCGACGATGTGGGGCTGGACGCCAGCCGCGTCCCCCTTCAGAAAATGGCGGACGAAACGATCCGGATGCTCAAAGACAGCATGGAAGCGCTTGAAAACAACAACCTGGAACTGGCCCGGTCCACCGTCCGTCACGACGACGTGGTGGACGCCCTGTTCAACGACATCCTCCAAAAGCTCTCCTCTGTGGACATCCCGGACAGCCAGCGCTTAAACCAGCTGATGATCGCCAAATATTACGAACGGATCGGCGACCATTCGGTGAACATCGCCAACTGGGTCATCTATTCCATCCGTGGCAAACACGATACGATCGAAGGGTAAGGGCATTTCAGGCTTTTTTTCCGGTTTTGGCTCTGGCAACCGTACTTTTTTCGTCTCTTGACGGTTGCCAGAGAAAAATTTCATTTTCTGACCGTCTTTTTTTCGGGAGATCACGGTTCCTCAGGGAAATTTTTTGATATAACCGTGCGGATCGCTGTTGTTACACGGTTATATCAT
>CALWEE010000043.1 GCA_944376975.1 uncultured Lachnospiraceae bacterium | reverse complement strand
AACCGGGTGATCCCCAGGGCTTCGTATATCTGGCTGTTGTTGTTTTCGATCAGCGCCTCTTTCAGCGCGTCCGGTATATCGTACTGGTTGATCGCGTCAATCTGCTGGGACACCTTCGACGCCTCCTGGGCGCCGGATACGTTCAGCCGTTCCTCGATCTGGCCGGCGATGCCGGTATAGATCGGCGTGCGCTGTAAGATCTTGCCCACGTACGGGCTGCCCTGGACCGCGATGAAAACGGCGATGGCCAAAGAAAATGTGGCGAAAAATGTTTTTATGAACCCACGGTTATACCCGATGGCCATGCTGATGATAAAAAACAGAACGACCAGGATAAACACGATATTGATGCCTGTCAAACCACTTCCTGTCAATGTATCTCCGCCTTTCTATTTCAATCGTATCTTCTGTACTTCCTGACTGTTGATGAGCATATACGTGTTCCGCCCCTTCGCCGGGAGCACGGACTCGATCGTCTGCTCAAACGTATATTCAAATTTCAGGTGGCCTCTGTAATTGTAGACGCGGCAGGCGTCGTCATTGTATAAGATGATGTCGCTCCCGTCCGCTTCCACGTATTTATACTCGAAATCAAAGGGCAGGGACAGCTTCTGCCGCCCACCAAGGGTGTAAACGTTTAAGATATATTTTTCCGGCGTTTCCTCGGTCACGTTGGAGTTCCGCACGATCACGCCCACCCGGTTGTCCGTCACGAAGATGCTGCGCATCTCCTCTTCCACGCTCACCTGGGCGCCCTCTTTTATGGCGCCGCCCACGTTAAAGGTCATAAAACCGTCCTCGCCGCAGGCCAGGAGGGTCTTCTTATCCATAAATTCCAGCTTGGGGAAAAGCTGATCGTATTCAAAACTTCCTTTTTCACCGCTTTCGTCCGGGTCGGAAAAATCATAGAATACGATCCGGCCGCCGATGGTCCCCGTCATCTTTATGTAGCTCACCGCCATTTTCGTGGCGTCGTCGGAGACAGCCAGCGCCAGAGGATAACCGCTCTGGCTGATCGTGGCCCGGATGTTCACCAGTTCCTCCCCGTCCGTATTGTAAAGATCGATCTGGTTGGAAGCGCCGTCGGACAAGACAGCCGCCACCACGCCCTGGCCGGCCACGCGAAGGTCCTGGAGCGGATTTTCCAGGTCCAGGCGGCCCACCGTTCCGCTGCCGTTAAATATGTACACCGTGTTGGCGCCCACGTCGCCGATGGCCATATAGTCGCCGCAGACGCTCAGCTTGGGAGAAGACATGTCGAACACCTGGTTCCACAGCACCTCGCCCGAATTATCGGAAAAAGAGATACCGTCCTTGCTGTAGCAGATGAACCCGTCTTCCCGGAAATAATATTCCGCGGACGTATCGCTGTTCCTTGAGTAAGTATCCACCACGGAATAATCGTGATACGTCCGCAGGAAAAACCACAGGATGCCGGCGATGACCGTGAGAACGGCCACGGCCAGCGCGATGGCCTGCTTCTTGTGCCCGGCCAGCACCTGTCTGACTTTATAAAATGTATTTTCTGATGTGCTTCTGATACGCGACCAGATACTCCGTATTTTTTCCATATTTATTCACTTTCCCGAAAGTCGATAATGATTTATTATAACGCATTCTTTCCGAAAGTTCATCCCCTTTTTTACGGAAGTTCCAAAATCATCCCTTCATAGATCAGATCCGGGTCCTTGATATCGTTCATTTCGCAGATCGTATCCACATAGTCCCTTGTGTCGTACAGGCTGATGGAAATATTGGCCAGCGTGTCGCCCCGCTGGACCGTATATCTTTTCAGTGCCCCCGCGTTTGCCGCGGCCGCTTCCTCGGTTTCCTCCGACGTCTCCCCGGTTTCACCGGCTGTATCCGGCGTTTTGGCGTCTGCCGAAGTTTCCGGGATCTTGCCTTCCACGACTTCAATGGAAACCGACTCCCCCGATACGCCGCCGGAAACATTGCCCGCCGGCCGCGCCGCGGGCCCGGTATAAAACCGGTTGATCCCGGCCATCCCCACAAGGAGGACGCACATGGCCGCCAGCGCCGTCGCCGTATAGGACAGTTTAAATACCGGTTTCGCGTCCGCTTTTTTCGCCTTGGTCGGACGGTCGGCCTTCGCCGCCTTTTCCGGTTTATCGTCCCGTCTTCCGGCTTTTTTGACGGCGGCCATTTTCTCAAAACGGTTCCGGTATCCGTCTTCGGGTTCCGTCTTCAGGTCCGTCGTCGGCCGTTTCCGGCTTTCGACCATGTAATTCTGCATGTCTTCATTGCGTTCATAATATATATAGTAGCCCCGCTGCCGGGTCAGCCGGCCGTTTTCATATATGAAAAAAGCGTCTTCCCGGTCCAGAGGATCCATCAAGTAAAACGCTTTTTCCGCTCCCGGGAACTGATCCGCGTGTGTTTTCGTGATCTTTTCATTGATCTCCAGCGATCTGCCGGGCCGGGACAAAAACCAGCCCACGATCTCCCCGTTCTTAAAATACGTATGGATGGTGTCGTAGATCTTTTCCCACAGATCGCTGTCAAAGGCGATCTGGTCGTCTTCCACTTCGGCTTCCGGTACGGCCACCGCCCCGTTGACAAATGTGAGGCACGTCTGATCCTCCCTTGTGAAGAAGCCCAGAAGGATGGCCGCCGCCTGACGGCCGCCGCTGTCTTTCGCCAGCTGGTTCATGTAGGTGACCACATAATCTTCCACATAGATCTTTCTTGGCGCTCCCGGCGTCCCGACCTGACGTATATTCTTCGGTAATTTAAGTTTTTCGCGTCCGGTATACTGGTTTTTGATCTCAACCATGCCCTCACCTTCCTTAAATCCTTACTTCAGAACACAGCCAGTCTATCACAAA
Source organism: uncultured Lachnospiraceae bacterium (assembly GCA_944376975.1). Lineage (GTDB taxonomy): Bacteria > Bacillota > Clostridia > Lachnospirales > Lachnospiraceae > Frisingicoccus. The sequence continues at coordinate 7,498 of CALWEE010000043.1, read as the reverse complement.
CCCGCCGATTTATTTATCGAAACCCGTCACGCGGGACGCATAAGTTTTCGACGCGTTTCACCCGCGCGTCTGACCGGGTATATTTTTTCATATACTGGTTAAGACTCTCTGTAAAAAAGGAGTAACCTATGATGTATTGGATCCATCCGGATCATCCGGACGCTGACCATATCTTCTATTCCCGCCTGCGCCAGCTGACCGCGAAGTACAATAAAAACCATGACCCGCTGGCGTTTATCTGCGTCGGCAGCCCGCTGCTTTTGGGCGACTGCCTGGGGCCGGTCATCGGCACCATCCTGACCCAGAACCACTGCCGGAGGGTGTACGGCACGTTGGACCGGCCGGTCCACGCCCTCAACCTTTCCAAAGCCTGCCTGCGGCTGAAAGAGGGGGAACGGCGCCCCTTTGTCATCGCCATTGACGCGGCTTTGGGCACGTCGGCCCAGACCGGCTACATCACCATAAAAAAAGGACCCCTTTTCCCGGGAAAAGGGGTCGGCAAAAAACTTCCGCCTGTGGGTGACATACAGGTCACCGGCGTCTTTGAAGACCTGGACGCGCCTGCCGCGGCCCATATGCTGGTCCGCTTCGGACGCTGCATATCCGCCGGGCTTTTACAGCTCGACACGGCCTTCCAGAGCCCGCAGTAACGTCACTTCGTCGATATATTCCAGATCGCCGCCCACCGGGACGCCGCTGGCGATACGGGTCACCTTGATGCCCGTGGGTTTGATCAGCTTGCTGATATACATGGCCGTCGTCTCGCCTTCCAGGCTCGAATTGGTGGCGATGATCACTTCGTCCACATCTTTCTGGAGCCGGAGCATCAGCTCTTTGAGCCGGATGTCGTTGGGCCCGATCCCGAGCATGGGCGAGATGGCGCCGTGCAGGACATGATAGACGCCGTTGAATTTGCCGGTCTTTTCATAGGCCGCCAGGTCTCTCGGCGTCTCCACCACCATGATCACCTTCTGGTCCCGCTTCGGGTCCGCGCAGATGGGACACAGTTCCTTGTCCGTCAGGTTAAAGCACTGACTGCAATACCGGATATGCTCCCTGGCGTCCACGATGGAATCGGCCAGCTGCTTCGCCGAATCTTTCGGCATATTGATGATATGGAAAGCCAGACGCTGCGCCGACTTGGAACCGATGCCCGGAAGCTTGGACAGTTCTTCGATAAGCCGGGTTATCTGACTGGTATAATAGTTCATCAGAATCCGAACCCTCCGAAACCGCCCAGGCCGCCGGTCAGTTTCGCCATGGACTGCTGGGAGATCTCGTCGATCTTGCGCAGCGCCTCATTGGTCGCCGCCACGATCAGGTCTTCCAGCATCTCGATATCGTCCGGGTCCACCACTTCCTCCGAGATCTTGACGGACAGCACTTCCTTGGCGCCGGAAACCCTTACCGTTACCGCGCCGCCGCCGGCTGTCGCCTCCGCTTCGGTCTCCGCCAGATTCTTCTGGGCTTCCTCCATCTGCTTCTGCATCTTCTGCGCCTGTTTCATCAGGTTGTTCATATTGCCCGGGATACCGCCCGGAAATCCGCCTCTTTTTGCCATGATATGTCCTCCTTTATATCACCCGTCAAAACGGGTCGTCCTCGTCTTCAAATTCCACGTTCTCCAGATGGATCTTGTTGGGATCGATGAACAGTCCGGAACGCCTGTCCCCTTCCTTGAGTATCTGGGTCACGATGCCCACCTGCTTGCCGACACGCTGGCTGATCGCCTGCTCCACCGCTTTTTTGTGGGCTTCCTGGTCAAAATAACCTTTGTTCATCTCTTTCGTGAACGCCAGAAGGATCTGGCCCTCGCCGGCCGCGCTGACCCTGGCGTCTTTCAGCATGAACATGGCGCTGGCGTCCAGTTCGGATATCATCTCCTGCCAGCCGTCCACCACCTTCTTCACGTCTTTCGCCTGCGCCGGCGACAATGCCGGTTCCGGCTCCGCTTCCGGAAGGCTTTCTTCGTTCCCGCCCCGCTGCCGGAACGGCGCTCCGGACGCCGCTGGCACGCCCTGCTCCAGTTTTCTTTCGATCACGTCCAGCCGGTTCAGCACCGATTCATAGTTCCGCTCCATCTGAGGCCGGCACAGCTTGACGAAGGCCAGCTCTAAAAGCACCCGCTTCTGGGTGGAATAGCGCATCTGCCCGGAAAGCTCCGAAAAAACGCGGATATACCGCATAAGGACTTCCGGCCGTATCATGCCGGCTTCCTCGGAAAGCCGCGCCAGGTTCTCCGTCGATACGTCCAGTATATCTTCCGGATGGTCCGTCGTCTGGGCCAGCATCAGGTTGCGCATGTACCATGTAAAATCGGTCACGAACTGTCCCAGTTCCCGGCCCTGGCCGATCACTTCCTCCAGGAGGCGGACGCAGCCCGTGATGTCGTTGCCGGCCACCAGGCGCAGGAGCCGGCTGAATATCTCCGTATCCACCGCGCCCAGGATCTCCAGCACCCGGTCGTAGGTCAGCTTTTCACCGATATAAAACGCCGCGCACTGATCTAACAGGCTGAGGGCGTCCCGCATGCCGCCGTCGGCGGACCGGGCGATATAGCGGACGGCCCGTTCTTCCACGTCCATCCCCTCTTTTTCAATGACTTCCCGCAGCCGTTCGGACAGATCTTCCACCGAAATGCGGCGGAAATCATAACGCTGGCACCGGGAAAGGATGGTCACCGGTATCTTGTGGACTTCCGTTGTGGCCAGGATGAAGATCACGTATTCCGGCGGTTCTTCCAATGTTTTCAGCAGCGCGTTGAACGCGCCCATGGAAAGCATATGGACTTCATCGATGATATACACCTTGTACCGGCCTTCCGTCGGAGAATAGGCCACTTCTTCCCGTATCTCCCGAATATTGTCCACGCCGTTGTTGGACGCCGCGTCGATCTCGATCACGTTCATGGATGACTGGTCCTGTATGGCCCGGCACATGGCGCATTCCCCGCAGGGATTCCCGTCCTTCGGGTCCAGGCAGTTGACGCTCTTGGCGAATATCTTGGCCACGGACGTCTTGCCTGTGCCGCGGGTCCCGCAGAACAGATACGCGTGCCCGATACGGTTCAGACGGATCTGATTTTTCAATGTGGTCACGATATGATCCTGACCCTTTACATCGTCAAATGTCCGCGGCCGCCATTTGCGGTACAACGCCTGATACGACATAGTTTCTTCGCTCCTTACTCATCGCCGAAGCAAATGCCCATGGCCTTCGCTTCCATGATCGTGTCGGCTTTCGGGTCGACACATTTTAATCTGCCTGCCGCTTCCTTTAAAGGAATGCTCGTTATATGAACGCCATCAAAGGCCGCCATGCGGCCGTATTCCTTCGCCGCCGCCATCAGCCCGGCTTTCGCTCCCAGTCTGGAGGAGATGAACCGGTCATACGCGTCCGGAGCCCCGCCCCTCTGGGTATGTCCCGGGACGGCGATCCGCACTTCCCGGCCCGTCCGTTTTCCGATCTCCTGGCCGATCGCGTAGGCCGCTGACGGAAAACCCATCATCTCCCGGCGCCGGCGCCGTTCTTTCCGGCTGATCAGCATATCTTCCGCGGAAACAGCCCCTTCAGCCACCGCCAGGATGGAGAAATGTTTTCCCCCGTCTTCCCGCCGTTTTAACGCGGCTATGACGCTGTCCATATGATAAGGTATCTCCGGGATGAGGATCACATCGGCCCCGGAGGCGATGCCGGCGTGCAGCGTCAGCCAGCCCACCTTGTGGCCCATGACCTCCACGATGAACACCCGTCCATGGGAAGACGCCGTGGTATGGATGCAGTCGATGGCCCGCGTCGCGATGTCCACCGCGCTCTGGAAGCCGAACGTGACGTCGGTCCCCCAGATATCGTTGTCGATGGTCTTGGGAAGCCCTATGACGTGAAGCCCTTCTTCCGAAAGGAGATTCGCCGTCTTCAGGCTGCCGTTGCCGCCCAGTACGATCAGGCATTCCAGCCCCAGCCTTTTATAGGTCTGTTTCATGGCGGCCACCTTGTCAACGCCGTCTTCTTCGATCACCCGCATCTTTTTAAAAGGCTGCCTCGATGATCCCAGTATGGTGCCGCCCACCGTCAGTATACCGGAAAAATCTTCCGGCTCCATCTTTCGATAGTCCGACCCGATCAGGCCTTTATACCCTTCTTTAAATCCCAGGATCTCCACGTCGGGGATCCGGTTGTACAAAACCTTGGCAGCGCCCCGCATCGTCGCGTTCAACGCCTGACAGTCGCCGCCGCTCGTAAGCATTCCGATCCTTCTCATGTTCTGCTTCCTTTCCTGTTTTTGTCCATTTCAAATACAGGACAGGTCAACAGCCATACCGGTCCTTTTTTTATGATAATGGATAAAGCCTTGTTTTTCAAGTCAATTTAAAAGAGGAATGTTCCAGACATTCCCCTTTGCTTTATCTTTTATTCCGTGCGTCTTGCTTTGGATCATTCTCATAAACGTTACCTGCACAGCCAGCTCGGCCCAGGCTGCCTCACGGCACACAGAAGGTCCTGCTTAGTGCTGCTCCATTCCTGACCTGACACGGTTCACAGGTTTCTGTTGCGTGAGACCCAGGCTTCAACGCCGCTTATACAGGGCAGCTCTACAAGGAACGACCCGGGGCAAGACATCACCCCTGCTGTAGCGGATTGCAGGTACAGGGCACCGCTATCTCCCCGGCTGCACGGAAGCTTTTAAACATGTTGTTATGAAGTCTCTTTCGTGGTATCCAGTATAGCCTTTTTCGCCTCTGATGTCAAGGCGGCTTTGGCCTCTTTCCTGGCGCGGCGCAGTTCTTTGAAAAATCCGGAAAGCATGGCCGCGCAGTCTTCTTCCAGAACGCCGGTCTCCACCTGGGCCTGATGGTTGAAGCCGGGATGGCGCAGCAGATCCACGACCGACCCGGCGCAGCCCGCTTTGCCGTTCATGGCCCCGATCACCACCCGGGGGATACGGGCCTGGACAATGGCCCCCGCGCACATGGGACACGGCTCCAGGGTCACATACAGCGTACAGTCTTCCAGCCGCCAGTCGCCCACCACCCGGCTGGCTTTGTTGATGGCCAGTATCTCCGCGTGGGCCAGGGTATTCTTTTTCAGGTTCCGCTTGTTGTATCCCCGGGCAATGATCTTTCCGTCCCTTACGATCACGCAGCCGATGGGCGTCTCCATGATGGCCGCCGCCTTTTTCGCCTGCTTTAAAGCCTCTTTCATATATCTTTCATCTGCCGTATCGCTCATGCCGTTTCTTCCTGCCCTTCATCGGCCCGGTAATGACCGGTGTATTCCGGCGCCACCAGCCGGCCGCTTTTAATGAGCCAGGCCATAACGACGCCGGCCCCGATCAACATAAGGGATACGAGCTGGGATACCCGAAGTCCCGGTATGAGGTACAGGCTGTCGGCCCGCAGCCCTTCGATGAAGAACCGTCCCAGGCCGTAGCCTACAAAATAAAGCACCGTCATCCATCCCGCCTTTTTCACCTTCCGGGCCACCAGCATCATGATGATGAACACGGCCAGGTTCCACATGCTTTCATAGAAAAACGTGGCCTGATGCCATTCGCCCAGCCGTTCGATGTAGACGCCGTAGGGGAAGAACTGAAGTCCCGGATCGGTGATCCGATTGCCGAAAGCTTCCTGATTGACAAAATTGCCCCAACGGCCGATCGCCTGTCCCAGGATCAGGCTGGGCATGGCGAAATCCATCAGGCGCAGCAGCGGAAAACGCTGGATACGGCAGAAAATGACCGCTGTCGCGATGCCGCCGATCACGCCGCCGTAAATGGCCAGCCCGCCTTCCCGGAACGCCAGGATACGGGTCAGGTCCTGACTGTAATAATCCCATTCAAATATCACATAATACAGGCGCGCGCAGACGGCCGCTATGGGGATCGCCCACAGGACAAAATCCAGTATCAGGTCGGTCTTGTAACCTGCCCGTTTGGCGCGCCAGCCGGCAAGCAGGCACGCCAGCAGCATGCCGCAGCCGATGATGACGCCGTACCAGGCTATATTAAAACCTTCTATCCCGAATAGGTCGTGTATCGCGAATCTGTCCATAGCTTTTCCTCCTTTAACGCTGCCCGTCCGATCTTCACAGGTATTTTTGATTGTACTACATAAGCGGGAATATTTCAAATTCATTTTCGTTGTCGAGTCTTCCCATTTATGCTAAAATAAAACTGGATATATGAAAATCATTCCGAATAATGGGGGATCGTTTATGAATATCAAGGGGCTCAACAAAACAACTTTGCTGGACTATCCCGGACTGGTCGCCGCCACCATTTTCCTTGGCGGCTGTTCGTTTTGCTGTCCGTTCTGCCATAATCGCTCGCTGGTCATCCATCCGGAAAAGATCCCGGATATCCCCGCAAGCGAGGTGTACGACTTTCTGCGAAAGCGCAGGGGCGTCCTGGACGGCGTCTGCGTCACCGGCGGCGAACCGACGCTCCACCCGGGGCTTCCAGAGCTTCTCTACACGATCAAGTGTATGGGCTACCGGGTCAAACTGGATACCAACGGCTACGATCCGGTCTGTCTGGACCACCTGATCAAGGACGAGCTGGTGGACTATGTGGCCATGGATATCAAAAACAGCCTGGACAAATATGCCCGGACCGCCGGTTTTCCCGATATGGACCTGGCCCGCGTCCGTCTTTCCGCCGATATATTAATGGAAGGGCTGGTCGACTATGAATTCCGCACCACCGTCGTCCATGAACTTCATTCCATTCAGGACATGGAAGCCATCGGCCAATGGCTGGCCGGCGCCAAAGCCTACTATCTTCAGCCTTACGTGGAATCCGACGACGTGATCATGCCCATCTTTTCTTCCTGCGGCAAAGAAGAACTTGAGCAGATGCGCAGGGCTCTTGCCAACTATGTAAAAAAGGCCGCGATCCGCGGTATGGACTGAGGGACGCTCCCGCGCGTCCCAAAGCCCTTTTTTCAGCGCGAACGACTGATCGTCTGGTCAGTTACTATGGAGGAGATACTATTGAAACCCAATCGAAACCACGAACGGGGCATCGAGTTCCTTGAGATCTGCTTCGATGTTTTCTGTAAAAACGGCCTGGAACATACCAGCCTGCAGATGCTGTCCGAAGCCTGCGGCGTGACCAACGCGGCGCTTGTCTATTACTTCGGGACAAAAGACAACATCATCATCGAGTCCACCGCCTACTGCATGGCCAAAGTGGAGGACGATTTCATGGAGCGGGCGCCCAAAAGCGTTGACGACATCGAACGTTTCCTGACAGAGATGCCTTACATCACGGCGAAGCTCCACGGAGAAAAGTACCGTTTCATGTATCAGGTGTACGCAAGTCCCCGATACCGGGAGCAAGGCCAGGCATTTTTTAAAGGCGTGAACGTGCGCTACCGAAAATACGCGGAAATGCTCTCCGGCAAGCTTAACATGCCGGCCGATTTTGCTAATGTGCGATAAAGAAGTAATAGAAGTGTAAAAAATTTTGCCGTTCCTATCCGGCACTTAGGGCTGTGTC
>CALWEE010000042.1 GCA_944376975.1 uncultured Lachnospiraceae bacterium | reverse complement strand
GTCAGGGTTGTAGGGCGGCTTGGTGTAAAATCTTTTCCCGTCATATACGATGGCGCCCCGTTCCCCCATGGTGGAGATGGCGAGAAAACAGCCCTTCGATACGGCAAGACGCAGATAACCGCGGATCGTATCTTCAGGAAGAGATTTCCCGGACAGGAAGGCGACGGAGATGAACGGACAGATCCGTTTCAGCGTCTCATCGTCCCATTCGTCGGAAAAATCGTACAGAACGGGCACCTGCGTGTCCCGGAGCAAAGAAAGCTGATCGTCCAGGAAACTGTAGCAGCTTGTATGGATCAGGTCATATGTACGGATATGATCCAGCCGTTCTTTTGTCAGGCGCAGCGGCGACGCTTTTACGCTGCCGCAGTCGTTGTCGTCCGTGATGATCCGGTCGCCGTTGACGATCCGGGTCGTGGAACGTCCGGTCTCGCCGTCGTAAAGGATCGGCGCCATGGACAGATCCACCCCTTCTTCGTTCAGGCTTTCCCGGACGAGACGTCCCTCCGCGTCGTCGGCGAGGACGCCCATATAGGCGCTTTCATAGCCGAGCCGTCTGGCGTATACGGCGAAATTCACGCAGTTTCCGCCGGGATACATGATATGTTTATGCAGATAGCGGTCGACGACGTTGTCGCCGACACCGATCACGCGCAGCATCGTTTGCCTCCGCCGCGGATCAATAATCCATCTGACGGTAGTAGCGGCGCGCGGTCAGCGGATGGTTCCGCTCTTTTTCCAGATGACAGCTGAGCCGCTCCGTGATGGCGTAAGTCACGAGGGGAGCGACGATAGCCCGGAATTTCTTCTGGCTAAACGGAAGTTCCACCTCGGCGGTATCGAATACGCTGATGTGAGGCGTGATATTTTTGACGAATTTCATGACCCGGTCCATGAGCGGACGTGTTTCGTCATCGCTGTAGAAGAGGATCATGCTCGTATCTTTCTCGCAGATCTCCAAAAGCCCGTGGAAAAATTCCGCGGCGTGGATGGACTGGGCTTTGACCCACTGCATTTCTTCCAGGACGCACATGGCGTAATCATAGGCTTCACCCCAGAGCATGCCGGAGCCGACGACCATATGATAGTCCAGATCTTTAATGTCCGCGGCCATGGCGGCGCACCGGTCGTCATAAAGGGCTTTTGCCTGGATGAGGCTTCCTGTCAGCGACTGGTATTCGGAAGCGAACTGGTCGTATTCCGGGAACTCGCCGGCGTTTTTCAGGAAACGTCCCACAACGAAGTTGAGATACGTATAGATGGCTTCGCACAGGCAGTCGTCCTCGGCGTAGCTGTAAAATTTATAGTCGGCGTATTCGCATACAGGCGTATTGTCGTTGGAGACATAGACAAATGTACGCGCGCCGGCTTCTTTACAATACTTGGCCGCGGCCACGATCTCTTTCGTATTGCCGCTGCGCGTGGCGAAGATACAGATGGAGTCTTTTGAAAACCGTTTATGACCGGCAGCCAGGAATTCGGCGGCGATCATGCTGTAAGCTTCGATCTTGTCGGAAGTGGTGTCCAGCCAGTATTTCATGGGAAGTGTGTGGGCATACGTTCCGCCGCATCCGATAAAGAACAGGTTGGTGTAACCTTCTGCGCAGACGGCGTCGACAGCTTTTTCGATCTGAGGTCTTAAAGCGATGGCGTCGTTGACAACTTTCTCGTAGCGGGGAACGTCAAAATTGTAGATCATGTTTTTCATCCTTTCCTGATCCGTCGGATCAAATGCGTAATAAAGGCACTTAGGCCGGCATAACGGTTGTTGGGGGGAGTATGCCGGCCTAAGGAGATTAGGTACATAAAGAATCAAAATGAAACATAATGACTCTTTATGTACTTCTAATCTTAGGATGTATTCAGTTATTTGTCAATAGAAAAGTGAAATAAAATTTAAAAAGTTTCAAAAAGGTTCAAAATGGATCAGGAACCGGAACGCAGGCGGGTGCCTTTCGTATCCCGATGACTGAGTTTCAGCTTGTTCAGCACCACATCCCGTTCCTTATAGGAGATGTGGACATCCTGTCCCCGGCTCAAAAGGAAGACGCTTTCCAAAAGGTCGCCGGACGCGAGCCGGATGCCCCGCACGCCGATGGCGGTCTTTTTCTTTTCCGGCACTTCTTCGATATCAAACCGGAGGAACATGCCGTCTTTTGTCTGCAAAACGGCGCAGTGGGTATCGGAAGCCAGGGGGAGGACCGCGGCCAGACGGTCGCCGTTGGCCAGTTTGGTGGCCGCGATGGTCCGTTTCGACACGTCAAACTGGTCGCCGCTCACCTGCTTTAACATGGCCTGTTCAGAGGCGAAGAGCAGCCGGCAGGCCCGCACATGCTCCAGGCTGTCCACGTACAGGATGTTTTCCTCGGAACTGTCGTAGTTGCCGAAGTTGTCCACCGGAATGGCTTTGTCGCGGAACTTGCCGAAGGGCAGGTCGGATACTTTGATCAGATGCAGCCGGCCCGTATCGGTGAACAGGCAGATCTTGTCGGTGTTCATACAGGAAAAAACGTACCGGTTTTCTGAAAGGGCCGCTTCCTGGTTCCGTTCAAAAGTAGGCATATCAATGGTCCGGCAGTATCCGAACCGGTCCATCAGGAAGGTGACTTCCATGGCTTCCGGCGCCTTTTCTTCCAGAACGATCTCCTGGGCGTTTTCGATGAGGGTGCGCCTTGGCCGGGCGAAAGCTTTTTTAAAAGACTTCAGTCCGGAGGCGATGACGCGGGTCATGCTGGCGTGGTCATCCAGGATATCTTTATATTCGGCGATCCGCTTCAGCGTTTCGTCATGCTCCTTCATCAAAGCCTGGAGCTCCAGGCCGATCAGTTTATAGAGGCGCATTTCCAGTATGGCCGTGGCCTGTTTTTCCGTGAAGGAAAGCTTTTTCGCCTGCTTTTCCGACGCTTTTGTCTTAAAACGGATCCCGTCCGTTATGCCGGAGATGAGGCAGGCCTTTGCCTGGGCCATATTTTTGCTGCCCCGGAGGATCTCGATGATCAGGTCGATCACGTCGCAGGCGCTTATAAGACCCTCCTGTATTTCCCGTTTTTCTTCTTCTTTGGCGAGCAGGTGGCTGTACTTCCGGGTGGCGATATCGTACTGGAAGTCCAGGAAACAGTCCAGTATGGCTTTAAGGCTCATGGTCTCCGGACGTCCGTCGCACACGGCCAGCATATTGACGCCGAAAGTGTCTTCCAGACGGGTCTTTTTATAGAGCAGGTTTTTAAGATATTCCACATCCGCGTTCTTTTTCAGTTCCAGAACGATACGGATGCCTTCTTTGGAGGACTGGTTGGAAATATCCGCGATGTCCGCCGCCGCTTTGGATTCGGCCAGATGATAGATATCGTTCAGGAATTTGCCGATGCCGGCGCCGATCATGGTATAGGGGATCTGGGTGATGACCAGACGGGTCTTGCCGCCCCGCAGCGTTTCGGTCTCGATCTTTCCCCTGATCCGGAGTTTTCCCTGTCCGGTCTCGTATATGTTCAGAAGTTCGTCTTTGTTGGTGATGATGCCGCCGGTGGGGAAATCCGGGCCGGGCATATATTCCAGAAGGTCTTTAGTCGTCAGGGAACCTTTTTTCATATAGGCCAGCGCGGCGTCGATCACTTCGCCCAGATTATGGGGCGGGATACTGGTCGCCATGCCCACGGCGATGCCTTCGGCCCCGTTGATGAGCAGGTTGGGTATCTTTACCGGAAGGACTTCCGGTTCTTTTTCGGTTTCGTCAAAATTGGGGACGAAGCCGACCACGTTTTTGTCCAGGTCGGTCAGGAAAGCTTCCTGGGTGACTTTCTGGAGGCGGGCTTCCGTATAACGCATGGCGGCGGCTCCGTCGCCTTCGATGGAACCGAAATTGCCGTGGCCGTCCACCAGAGGCAGGCCTTTTTTAAAGTCCTGGCTCATGACCACCAGCGCGTCATAGATGGAACTGTCGCCGTGGGGATGATATTTACCCATGGTATCGCCCACGATACGGGCGCATTTCCGGTAGGGTTTGTCATAGCGGATGCCCAGTTCGTGCATGTCGTACAAGGTCCTTCTCTGGACCGGTTTCAGCCCGTCCCGGGCGTCGGGAAGGGCGCGGGCGATGATCACGCTCATGGCGTAATCAATATAGGATTTCTGCATCAGATCGGAATATTCCGTCCGAAGGATATGTTCCTGATGATCGGATTTCATGTTGAGGCCCTCCTATATATCCAGCTGCGCGTCCTGCGCGTGCCGGTAGATAAACGCTTTTCTGGGCGCCACGTCGTTGCCCATCAAAAGATCGGTGACATCGGAAGCCATGCGCGCGTCTTCGATCTCCACCTGTTTGAGCACCCGGGTTTCCGGGTCCAGCGTCGTTTCCCAGAGCTGTTTGGCGTCCATTTCACCAAGTCCCTTGTACCGCTGAAGGGTAAAGGGGCCTTTGTGGGTCCGCCGGTATCGTTCCAGGGCTTTGTCGTCGTAGAGGTATTCTTCCTTGCCCCGGGAAGGCATGGCTTTGTAAAGGGGCGGCATGGCGATATAAACATGGCCTTCATAGATCAATTCCGGCATGAACCGGTAAAAAAGGGTCAGCAGCAGCGTGGATATATGGGCGCCGTCCACATCCGCGTCCGCCATGATGATGATCTTGTCGTAGCGGAGTTTGGAAATGTCAAAATCATTGCCGTAGCCTTCGGAAAATCCGCAGCCGAAAGCGTTGATCATGGACTTGATCTCCGCGTTGGCCAGTATCTTGTCGATGCTGGCTTTTTCCACATTCAGTATTTTTCCTCTTATGGGCAGGATGGCCTGAAATTCCCGGTTGCGGGCCGTTTTTGCCGTGCCTCCTGCGGAATCTCCCTCCACGATAAAGATCTCGCAGCGGGACGCGTCCCGGCTTTCGCAGTTGGCCAGCTTGCCGTTGGAGTCAAAGGAATACTTGGGCCGGGAGAGCATATTGGTCTTGGCTTTTTCCTCGGTCTTTCGTATCTTGGCCGCCTTTTCCGCGCAGGAGAGCACATTTTTGAGCGTATCCAGATTTTTGTCAAAATATCTGGGAAGTTCTTCGCCGGTGATCTTGGACGCGGCTTTTGACGCGTCCTGGTTGTCCAGTTTGGTCTTGGTCTGGCCTTCAAAGCGGGGGGCGGGATGTTTGATGGAAATGATGGCGGTCATGCCGTTGCGGATGTCCGCGCCGGTGAAATTGCTGTCCTTTTCCTTCAGGATACCCAGTTCCCGGGCATAACTGTTCATGACCGTGGTAAAAGCGGTCTTAAAACCGGTTATGTGGGTGCCGCCTTCCGCGTTGTAGATGTTGTTGCAGAATCCCAGGACGTTTTCGTGGAATTCGTTCACGTACTGGAAAGCGGCTTCCATGGTGATGCCTTCGCTTTCCCCTTTATAATAGATCACGTCGCATACGTGTTCCTTGTTTTTATTCATATCCTTCACGAACCCGATGATGCCGTCCGGCTCATGAAATTCCAGATGTTCGGCTGTTTCGGGCCGCAGGTCGTCGTAGATGATGGTCAGCTCCGGATTCAGATAGGCGGTTTCGTGGAGCCGGCTTTTGATCTCTTCCTCTTTGAAATCGGTCCGGTCGAATATGGAATCATCCGGAAGGAAAGTGATCTTCGTTCCGGTCTTCCGCGTCTTTCCCAATGTGGGCAGCATCCCGTTTTCCAGCGGAAGGTCGGGTATGCCCTGCTTGAAATGATCATGGAAGATATGGCCGTCCCGGCTGATCTGTACGTCCATCCAGGCGGAGAGGGCGTTGACAACGGAAGAGCCTACGCCGTGAAGGCCGCCGCTTGTCTTGTATACCGAGTCGTCAAATTTGCCTCCGGCATGGAGGGTCGTGAAGACAAGCCGTTCCGCGGGCATGCCTTTTTCGTGCATATCAACGGGAACGCCCCGGCCGTCATCTTCAATGGTGGCGGAGCCGTCTTTGTTCAGCGAAACGTGGATGCGGCCGCAGAAACCGGCCAGGTGCTCATCCACGGAGTTGTCTACGATCTCATAGATCAGGTGGTTCAGTCCTTTCCGGGAGGTACTGCCGATATACATCCCCGGACGTTTGCGGACGGCTTCCAGTCCTTCAAGGACGGATATGCTTTCCGCGTCGTAAGAATTTTTCTGAGTCATATCGTGTGACATCCTTTCGATTATTTTCAGATCAGGGCCAGCGAACGCAGCAAAAAGATCCATAAGGTAAGGGTTATGGACGAAAGCAATGTGGCCAGAACGATGATGCCGGAAGTAAGGACCGCGTCGTTGCCCATGTTTTTAGCCATGATATAGCAGCTCACCGTGGTAGGTGAACCGAGCATGATGAGAATGGCCACCAGCTCGCTTTCGCGGAATCCGAAGGCGATGGCGAATGGAAAGAAGATCGCCGGCAGGATGAGCAGTTTGATCACGGAAGCGACAAGAGCCGGACGGAACTTTTTGCGGGCATGGCCCATATTGAAGCTGGCGCCTACGGTAAGAAGGGCCAGAGGGGTCGCCAGGCTGGCCACGCTGTCCACGGTCTTTAACATCATGTCCGGGATCGGAAGCCCGGAAAGGTTATAAAGGCAGCCGGCCAGTATGCCCAGTATGATCGGATTTTTCGCGATATTAACGCAGGCTTTCCTTATGACCGGCCGGATATCCGTAGGAGCGGCCTTTTTGGAAAGCGTCGTGTCAGATGTGATTTTACCCATGTCCGCGCCAATGGTCAATATGACAACGGAAAAAATATTATATAATGGGACGGCGGAGATGATCATCAAAGGCGCCATGCCCGAATTGCCGTAAATATTTTCGATGAAGGCGATGCCAAGGACCGCCGCGCTTCCTCTGGCCGCGCCCTGGGCGAAGGCGCCGGTCATATCCGGATGGTCTTTGAGATACCAGCGGGCGAAAAACCAGACGCCGATGAACATCAGGGTGGTGGATATCATGCAGAAGGCCATGAATCCGGGATCGAAGACGTGGCGGATATCCGCGGTGGCGATATCCTGGAATAAAAGGACAGGAAGGGCCACTTTAAAAACAAAGCGGTCGGCGACAGCGGTGAATCCCGGCGTCAGCATACCTGCTTTTTTCAGGCACCAGCCCAGGACCATGACGAGGAAGATCGGTACGGTGGCGTTTAAACTGAAAATAAAATTATCCATTGCGTTTCTCCTTATAAAAATGTATGAATTGTTCGACGGCTTTTTCCCGGCGGCCTTTTTTCAGATAGGCGAAGCCCACTTCCCTCTGGTGGATCGGTATGTCCAGCGGGATCTCCACGAGACTTCCGTTTTCCAGCTCCTCCCGGACAAATTCCTTGATCACGCAGGCGACGCCCAGGCCGATCTTGGCGAATTCGATCAGAAGGTCCATGCTGGTCACCTCGATCAGGTTGTCGGTGATCTCAATGTGATTAAGGGAAAGATAATCGTCGATATACTGACGGGTCATGTTGCGCTTGTCAAGAAGCATGAGGGTGGCTTCCTGAAAGAGGCGGACGTCGTCGGTGTGGACCGCGTGGAGATGTTTCATGTAATCCGGCGACGCCACGAAGATATCGGATATGTTGCCCAGAGAAAAAAAGTCAAGGGATTTGACAGAGACCGGGCGGGCGATGAGCCCCACGTCGATATTTCCCTGATCAAGGGCCGCCAGCGTCTGATTGGATCCCTGGGAGGAGATCAGGATCTTGATGTGGGGATATTCCCGTATAAAAGGCTTTAAGTAGGGCAGCAGAAGAAAGCGGCACAGCGTGTTGCTCGTACCGATCTGGACGCGTCCCACGCCCAGGTTGTTCATCCGGCGGATCGTGTTTTCTCCCGCGTCGATGGATTCAAAAGCTTTTTTGATGTGCTGATACAGGATCTTTCCTTCGCTTGTGAGGAAGACGCCCCGTGAGCTTCGTATGAAAAGTTTCACGTCCAGGCTGTCCTCCAGACGGCTGATCGATTTGCTGATGGCCGGCTGGCTGATATAAAGCTGTTTCGCTGCCTGGGAGATATTTCCCGTATTCGCCACCACGTAAAAGATCCGGTATAAACTGAGATGTTGGTCCATGATCGTTCCTTTCATAACTGATGATTATAATAGGTATTCGTAATATGTATTACCATTATAGCTCCAAACGTGTTATCCTATCAAGTAAGAAATAAAAGATAGCTTCATAAGGAGGAATCGTAATGGGAATGACCATGACACAGAAGATCCTGGCGGCAGCGGCGGGTCTTCCGGAAGTTCACGCCGGTCAGTTGATCATGGCCGATCTGGATATGGTATTGGCCAATGATATCACCGGTCCGGTCGCGATCAACGAGATGGATAAATTCGCGGCAAAGGGCGTGTTCGACAAAGACAAGATCGCCCTCGTGCCGGATCATTTTTCACCGAACAAGGATATCAAGTCCGCTCAGAACTGTAAATGTATGCGGGAATTTGCCCATGCCAACGATGTGACCCATTTTTACGAAGTGGGCGAGATGGGCATCGAGCACGCCCTGCTTCCCGAAAAAGGCATTGTCACGGCCGGAGACACGGTGATCGGAGCCGACTCCCACACCTGTACCTACGGCGCTCTGGGCGCGTTTTCCACCGGCGTGGGCAGCACGGACGCGGCCTGCGGCATGGCTACGGGAAAAGCCTGGTTTAAAGTGCCTTCCGCCATCAAGTTCATCCTGACCGGCAAGCCGGCCAAATGGGTGAGCGGCAAGGATATCATCCTGCACATCATCGGCATGATCGGTGTGGACGGCGCCCTTTACCGTTCCATGGAGTTTACGGGCGACGGCATTGCCCATCTGTCCATGGACGACCGGTTCACGATAGCCAATATGGCCATCGAAGCCGGCGGCAAGAACGGCATTTTCCCGGTCGATGAAAAGGCGGAAGCTTACATACGGGAACACAGCAGCAAACCGTACAAAATATACGAGGCGGATCCGGACGCGGAATATGACGAAGTTTATACCATCGATCTGGCCGCGTTAAAACCCACCGTGGCCTTCCCGCATCTGCCGGAGAATACCCGGACCATTGACGAAGTGGGCGATGTGGACATCGACCAGGTGGTGATCGGTTCCTGTACCAACGGCCGCCTGGAAGATCTTCGGATCGCGGCTGAGGTGTTAAAAGGGCGCAAAGTGAAAAAGGGACTCCGGGTCATCGTCATACCGGCGACCCAGAAGATCTACATGGACGCCATGAAGGCCGGTTACATCGAAACCTTTATTGAAGCCGGCGCCATTGTGAGCACGCCGACATGCGGACCGTGCCTGGGCGGCTATATGGGCATACTCGCGGATCACGAGCGGTGCGTATCCACGACGAACCGGAATTTCGTGGGACGTATGGGCCACGTGACATCTGAGATCTACCTGGCAAGCCCGGCGGTGGCGGCAGCCAGCGCCGTGACCGGAAAGATATCCGGACCGGACAGCCTGGGATTATAAGTGAGGAGGCAGGATACGATGAAAGCATGCGGTACTGTTTTTAAATACGGAGACAATGTGGACACGGACGTGATCATCCCGGCCCGGCATCTGGCCATAACCGATCCGAAAGGGCTGGCTGAACACTGTATGGAAGATATCGACAGCGATTTCGTGAAAAAGGTGAAAGCGGGCGATATCATCGTGGCCCGGAAAAATTTCGGCTGCGGTTCTTCAAGAGAGCACGCGCCCATGGCCATCAAGGCATCCGGCATCAGCTGCGTGATCGCGGAGACCTTTGCCCGCATTTTTTACCGGAACGCCATCAATATCGGCCTTCCGATCATCGAGTGCAGGGAAGCTTCCGAAAAGATATCCGCCGGGGACGTGGTGGAGATTGATTTTGACGAAGGGATCATCTACAATAAGACGAAAAATGAATCCTACAAAGGGCAGGCTTTCCCGCCATTCATGCAGGAGCTGATCGCCGCCGGCGGACTGATCAGCTATATGAACCAGAATGTAAAAACGCATTGAAAAAAAACAGAAATTAAGTTATGATATTAGTAGTCACAGAAGGGAATTTTCAGAAAAGCGAAGGAAAGAAAAACTTTTCTGTGACATATCAGGAAAGGAATCAATTATGGATGCACAGATCGCAGTCATCAAAGGTGACGGCATCGGACCGGAGATCGTGACAGAAGCGCTGAAGATCCTCGATAAAGTCAGCGAGAAGTTCGGACATCATTTTGAATACGTACCGGTATTGATGGGGGGCTGCTCCATCGACGCCACAGGCGTACCGCTGACCGACGAGGCTGTGGCGGCCTGCCGCGAAAGCGACGCGGTCCTTCTGGGGGCCATCGGCGGCGACACGACGACCTCTCCCTGGTATAAGCTGGAACCTTCCCTCCGTCCGGAGGCGGGACTTTTAAAGCTGCGCAAGGAACTGGGCCTGTTTGCCAACATCCGCCCGGCCTATCTTTATAAAGAACTGAAAGCGGCCTGTCCTCTGAAAGACGAGATCATCGGAGACGGGTTCGACATGGTCATCATGAGAGAACTGACCGGCGGGCTGTATTTCGGCGAACGGAAAACAGTGCGGGAGAACGGCGTGTTGAAAGCGTACGATTCCCTGACCTACGATGAAAATGAGATAAGACGTATTGCCGTCAAAGGTTTTGAAACGGCTATGAAACGAAATAAACACGTGACCAGTGTGGACAAGGCCAATGTGCTGGACTCTTCCAGACTGTGGCGCAAGGTTGTGGATGAAGTCGCCAAAGACTATCCGGAAGTGCGGTACGAGCATATGCTCGTAGACAACTGCGCCATGCAGCTGGTGAAGGATCCCCGTCAGTTCGACGTGATCCTG
>CALWEE010000041.1 GCA_944376975.1 uncultured Lachnospiraceae bacterium | reverse complement strand
GGGAATTTCAAGAGCCGCCCCACAGATAAAGGGCTGCCGGCCGGCAGCCCTTTTCGTGTCAGGCATGGGGTATATCGGTAAATCCGCTGATCTCCCGGCTGATCGTGCACAGATCGTCCACGGACAGATCATGCAGTTTTTCATGGCCGGTGATCCGGGCAAAGGTTTTTAATTCCTCCAGCGATACATTCAGGAAATTGGCCACCCGGGCCGCCGCCGGATCCGGCGAAAGCCGCGCCCGCAGATCGGCGTCCTGGGTCGCGACGCCCACCGGGCACATGCCCGACCCGCAGATCCTGTACTGCTGGCATCCCAGCGCGATCAAAGCCGCCGAAGCGATGGCAATGGCGTCCGCGCCCATGGCGATCGCCTTGGCGAAATCGGAAGACACACGGAGACCGCCCGTTATGATCAGGCTGATATCCGATCCTACGCTGTCCAGGTATTTCCTCGCCCGGTGCAGCGCGTAGATGGTGGGCACGCTGGACGAATCCCTGAGGAACTTCGGCGATGAACCGGTGGCTCCGCCCCTTCCGTCAATGGTGATAAAATCCGGTTCCGCGTAGACGCAGAAGGCCAGGTCTTTTTCGATATGGCCGGCCGCGATCTTCACGCCGATGGGCCGCCCGTCGGAGGCCATGCGCAGCTGGCTGACAAGGGCTTTCAGATCTTCCTTTGTCTCAATGCCCGGGAACCGGGACGGGGCGATCACGTCCTGCCCCATGGGTTTTCCTCGCAGTTTACTGATCTCCGGCGTGACTTTCTCCGCCGGAAGATGCCCGCCCATACCGGGCTTGGTCCCCTGGCCGATCTTGATCTCGATGGCGTCCGCGTTCCGGAGATTTTCCGGCGTCACGCTGTAAAGATTGGCCACATACTCAAATATATACTTGTCGGCCGCCGCCATCTCCTCGGGCAATATGCCGCCTTCGCCGGAACACATGGCGCTGTGGGCCATGGCTGTGCCCTTTGCCAGGGAGACTTTTGCCTCTTTGGAAAGCGCGCCGAATGACATATGCGAGACATACACCGGATTTTCAAGGATCATGGGCCGCTTCGCGTGTTTACCGATGACCGTTGTCGTATCCACCGGCGCGTGCTCATCCAACGGCATGGGATCCAGCTGGGCGCCCAGGATCAGAATGTCGTCCCACCCGGGCATGGGCAGCCGCGTCCCCATGGCCGCCGAGATCGTCTTTCCCGTCACCGCCATCTCGTGGATGTCGTCCATGAAACGGCAGGAACTGTCATGGCGGACATATTCCTTCGGATAATCCAGATCTTTCGTGCTTTCCCCGTTTGCCGCCGACGTCTCCCCGTCCGTTTCTTCCAGAAGCTCGAACACCGACGCCGGCTGGTGGCATATCGGACATTCCGTTATCTGTGAAAAAGGCGCCTTCTCCACTGCCTCATCATAGATATAGCCGCATACGCCGCATTTATATTTTGCCATATTCCCTTCCCCCTTTTCGGTTTGATCTATGGCTTCATCGTATCATGTATCCGGGGGAGCGTCAACCGTTCCGGGCCCGCCGGCAAAGAGACTTTTCGGCGTGAAAAAAAAAGATACAGTCTTCTGACTGTACCTTTTCGGACGTGCGTTAGAGGATTCGAACCCCCGACCTTTTGGTCCGTAGCCAAACGCTCTATCCAGCTGAGCTAAACGCACACGTGTTTCGCAACACTAGTTATTCTACAACGGCCACGCGGAAATGTCAACCGGTTTTTTTATTTTTGCCGCTGCCGGACATCCGCTCATGAACATTTTCAGGAAGGCCGGCTTGAAGCCGGCCTTCCTGGAAACACGTATATGATCAGAGTGGTTTTAAAGGTCTTCTCCGTTGGAAGCGATGACCTTTTTATACCAGTAAAAACTCTTTTTGCGATAACGGGCCAGGCTGCCGCTGCCATCGTCCGCCCGGTCCACATAGATGAACCCATAGCGTTTGCTCATCTCTCCGGTACTGGCGCTCACCAGGTCGATACAGCCCCAGGGCGTATAACCCATCAGTTCCACGCCGTCTTCTTCCACCGCCGCTTTAAACGCTTCAATGTGCGCTTTCAGGTAGTCGATACGGTAGTCGTCTTCTACGGTATAGGAACCTTTTCCGTCCGGGACCAGCTCATCCTTTGCTCCCAGGCCGTTCTCCACGATGAACAGCGGTTTCTGATAACGGTCATAAAGGGTATTCATGGTGATGCGCAGTCCGAGCGGATCGATCTGCCATCCCCACTGAGATGATTTCAGATAAGGATTTTTCGTGCCCTTAAACGCGTTCCCGATGGTCTCGCCCACATTTTCCTGCGTCGTGATACATCTGGAAGAATAATAGCTGAAGCTGATATAGTCGACCGTATGCTCACGGAGTATCCGTTCGTCTTCCTCTGTCATATCGATCCGGATATGTTTTTTCTCAAACAGTTTTTTCGCGTAATTGGGATAATAGCCCCGGGCCTGCACGTCGATGAACATCATGTTTTCCCTGTCTTTGCCAAGGGCTGCCCATACGTCTTCCGGCATGCAGCAATAGGGATAATAGTTGCCCGCCGCCATCATGCAGCCCACTTTGTTTTCCGGATCGATCTCATGGGCGATCTTCACGGCCCACGCGCTGGCCACCAGCTCATGATGCGCGCTCAGATATTTGGCCTGTTCCTGATCCTCTCCTTCTTCAAACTGGAGTCCGGCCCCCATAAACGGAAGGTGCAGGATCATATTGATCTCATTAAACGTGATCCAGTATTTCACCAGTCCTTTATACCGGGTAAACAGTACGGTCACCAGTTTTTTATAAAGATCGATCAGCCGGCGGTTTTTCCATCCGCCATATGTCCGGACAAGGTGCATCGGACAGTCAAAATGGGTGATCGTCACCAACGGTTCGATCCCGTATTTTTTACATTCCCTGAAGACCGCTTCGTAATAAGCCAGGCCTTCCTCGTTGGGCGCGTCCTCATCTCCGTTGGGGAAAATACGCGACCAGCCGATGCTCATACGGAACGTTTTAAAACCCATTTCCGCCAAAAGAGCGATATCCTCCCGGAAATGATGATACAGATCGATCCCTTCCAGGGCCGGATAATAGTATCCTTCTTCGATACTGTCCATTTTGCGGACGCCCAGCATAACGCCGCGTCTGTCCGGTCCATGGGGGATCACATCCACATTGGCGAGACCGCGGCCGCCTTCAGCGTACGCGCCTTCGCACTGATTCGCGGCTGTAGCGCCGCCCCATAAAAAATCTTTGCTTAACGGCATGGATCTTCCTCCCGTTTTTATTTCAGAACTTTGATGATCGTTTCCCGCGGGCTGATATCGCCTTCCTGTACGGCGATCACATCACCGCAGTCCATCGTATTCGTGATGATCACAGGCGTGATCACATCATAGCCTTCACTTTTTACGCCGTTCAGATCCACTTTCAGGATCGGCGTGCCCACGTCCACTTTATCGCCGTCTTTGACCAGCGCTTCATAATACTTTCCATTCAGTTTTACCGTATCCAATCCCACATGGAGCAGGACTTCCACGCCTGTGTCCGAAAGCAGTCCCATGGCGTGCTTTGTGCCGAACACCGTCTGGACTGTCCCTTTGATCGGAGATACGAAATGTCCATCCTCCGGAATAATGGCCGCGCCTTTTCCAAGGATCTCTTCCGCGAAAGTCGGATCGTTTACTTTGGAAAGGGGAACAAGGCGTCCTTTGACCGGCGCGCAGATATTGGTGGCGCCGTCGGAAAGCCGGTCAGGATCCTGAGTTTTCTCCGCCGATGAAGCGTCTGCCGAAGACGCGTCCTGGCTTTCTTCATCCGCCGGATCTTTATAAAGCACAAAACTGATAACGAATGTAATGGCGAAAGCGAGCGCCGCGCCAACACATGCCAGCATCAGGTCACGCAGGCTGTCTCCGCCGATGTAACCCGGAAGGGTCATCAGGCCCGGAGAACCGCCGCCGTAATTCTTGACCGTGAACAGGCCCATGAACAGACCGCCGCAGGCGCCGCCGATACAGGCGGAGATCAACGGCGTCTTAAACCGCATGTTGATACCGTAAAGAGCCGGCTCGGTGATGCCGCACACAGCGGTGATACCGGCTGAGGAAGCTACCTGACGCACTTCCGCCTTTTTCGTTTTTACCGCTACCGCGAAGGCCGCCGCGCCCTGAGCGATATTGGAAGCCAGGTTCGCCGGATAAACGATGGTATCAAAGCCCGTAGTCATACGGTTGTTGATACCGATGGGGATAATGCCGTAATGGGTTCCCGTCATGACCAGAAGCGGGAACACGCCGCCGAGGATCAGCGGAACAAGCCAGCTTACATACGTATTCAGGGCTGTCACGCCGGACGCGATCCAGCTGGCGATGATGTAGCCTACCGGTCCCAGCACGGCAAGGCCGACTGCCCCGGCTACGAGAGCCGTGATCAAAGGTTTGGTGAAAAACTTGATCGCCTTCGGAGAGATCCGATCCGCGATAGGTTCCACAAGGGACATGAACCATACTGTCAGGATGATCGGAATGACCGAAGATGAATAGCTGGCGTTATATATCGGGATAAAGAACAGTTTGATCGCTTCGCCGGTCTCCTGGGAAGCCGTTACCATGTTCACGAAGTTGGGATGCAGCAGCATACCACCCAGCATCATGGCCAGATAAGGATTGCAGCCGAATTTCTTCGCGGCGGAATTCGCCAGAAGGATCGGCAGGAAATAAAAGGCCGCGTCGGCCATAAAGTTGATGACCTGATAGGTGCTTGCCGTCGTGTCGACCAGCTTGAACGCCACAAGAAGGGCAAGGACCGCTTTGAGCATACCGGCTGCCGTGATGGCGGGCAGGACCGGCGTAAATATACCGGTGATCGTATCGATCAGCCGGGCACCGATACTCTTTTTCTCGCCTTCATTTTTGCCCGCGCCTCCATCCTGGGCAAGATCGCATTTCTCCGCGATCGGCTTGTACACATGGTTCACGTCGTTTCCAATGACGATCTGATACTGACCGCCGCTTACGACAACACCGAGCACGCCGGGCGTCTTTTTCAGAGTCGCCGTCTGGGCTTTTGCCTCATCCTTTAAGTTGAACCGCAGACGGGTCGCGCAGTGGGTCAGTCCGGCGACATTTTCTTTTCCGCCCACGAGGGTCAGGATTTTGTCGCCAAGTTCCTGGTAATTCATAACATTTCCTCCTTTATCTTTTTACGTTCTCCCATATCGGGAAAACGATGGATACTTTTTGGACCGGCGCGCGGCGGATCATTTCATGATCACGCGCCGGATATGGATGATCAGATACATGATCTCGTCATTAGTCAGTACGATCCCATACTCTTTTTGTATGTAATCGTAGATCTTCAGCACGCACGCGTATTCTTCCCGGTATTGGTTCCGGATCATCAGGAAAAAGGATTCATCGTTTTCATCCAGCTCTTGTCCGGAAAATACCCGCTTCACGAAAAATTTCAGATGGGTGATGAAACGATCATAGTGGATCGACGCTTCATCCAGCTCCACGTGAAAATGATACCGGACAATGTTCAGGATATTGCGGATGATCTTCATCATCTCCTGGGTATTGCCCATATCATTGAACTCCATCTCCGCGTTGACGATGTGCATCGCGATAAAGCCCGCTTCATCTTCCGGAAGGGTGATGCCCAGTCTTTTATGGACGATCTGCAAAGATTCCATACCGATCTGATACTCATGGCTGTAAAAACGGCGGATCTCTGTCAGCAGCGCGTTCCTTACAGGAACGCCTTCTTCCATCCTTCTGGCCGCGTAATAAATATGGTCGCAAACATTCAGATACAGATAATTGCTCAACGCTTTTCCCAGGGAAACCACAGCGTAATCCACGATCTCATTGGCCGCCTGGATATACCTAAGCGGCATAGCCGCCAGCAGTTCCTCCATATGCCGGCTCTGCTCCCCGTCCTGCAGGACATAGATCTTCTCGATCATCTTCTCATCAATGGGATCTCCCGGAATTTTCTTAAATCCCAACCCTTTGCCCATCACCATGAGTTCGCGGTCCGCGCTGTCACGGGAACGGACAATATTATTATTGATGACTTTATCTACCTTTATTTTGGCCACCCTCTTTACAAAACATGCCCCAATACTGCGGATACAAAAAAGGCTATACCGAATACACACCTTTCCTTTAATGTGTACGATCGGTATAGCCTGCTTTACCAGTAACAATCCTTTTATACGAGAAAAGTATATCATCGCGCGGGCGGATTGTCAATCGCCACTTGCGATTCTTATAAGATTTTTCCCGTGTTAAAGCTCAATGCAGTCCGCCTTTTTCATGGCCAGATAAACCTTGGCGCCATCCGGGAACAGACGGGCTTTTTTGAAGAGCACGTCCACGTCGATCTGAACGCCGTTGCAGTCGATGGCGTACCGGAGGATGTTGCCATGGGGCAGCCGTACTTCGATTTCTCCGGTGAAGTACATATCGTAACCTTCTTCTTCAAACGGCTTATCCCGGATCATGACAAGTTCCGGGCGGAACGCCACATCGTCACAGTCAAGCGAAACGTCGGTCGCCTTCTTAAAGTCAGCCGCCGACAGGATATTGTAGTGGCCGATGAAGGTCGCCGCGAACTTGGTGGACGGCTGGGTATACATCATGGTCGGTGAATCGGACTGTTCGATGATGCCATCGTGCATCAGATGGATCACATCGGACATGACCATGGCCTCGTCCTGATCGTGGGTAACAAAGATCGCCGTGATATCCATTTCCTTCTGGATACGCCGGATCTCGATCTGGAGAGAATGTCTTAACAGGGCGTCGATGGCCGACAAAGGCTCATCCAGCAAAAGCACCTTCGGCTGGGTGATGATCGCCCGGGCGAGCGCCGCTCTCTGCTGCTGGCCTCCGGAAAGCTGGGACGGATAGTGTTTGATCTTATCGGACAGGCCGACCACATCCAGGATATCCGCGACCCGTTTCTTTATGACCGCCTTATCCGTTTTTTTCATTTTAAGGCCAAAGGCCACATTCTGTTCCACGGTCATATTGGGAAACAGGCTGTACTGCTGGAATACCATTCCGATATCCCGGTCCCGCGGATTCACGTCCGTGATGTCCCGTCCATCCAGATACACCCGGCCGGAGGTCACGTTTTCCAGTCCCGCCAGGCAGCGGAGCAATGTACTCTTGCCGCAGCCGGAAGGACCTAAAAGGGTGACCAGCTGGCCTTTCTCGATCTCCAGGTTGATATTTTTCAGCACTTCATTTTTCCCAAAGTTTTTTACAATATTTTCAAATCGTATATATGACATAGGCCTTTACTCCTTTACCTTTCTTTTGGATCTTTCGTGGCCGTCCCGGCTCTTCAGGAACAATACGATGGCCGCGATGAGGAATGTCATGGCCATGATCACAACAAACACCGCGCTGGCTTTCATACTGTCTGATTTCATGGTCTGATACAGGAAGATCTGTACGTTCGGGAACGAGGAACCGGCAAGGTTACGTACCAGAACATAGTCGCCGAATATGATCCCGACGGCCAGAAGCGATGAAACGATGATCGCCGAGAGGATATTGGGAACGATCACGCGGAAAAAGGCGTACAGCCTGGACGCCCCGAGCATCTCCGCCGCTTCCAGGAGCATGGGCATATTGACCGCCCGCATGCCATTTCGGATACCCTGGTAGATATACGGCAGGATGATGACACAGTACGCTCCGAACAGCATGACCAGCCGTTCGCTGAGGAACGTGGGATTGTTGATATACACCGAAAGGATGCTGACGGAAAGGATCACGCCCTGGATCGTATAGGGGATCATACAGATGACCTGGACATATTTTTCCAGTTTCGGGAAAAAGATGGTGGTCACGAACAGCGCCAGCAGCACGATGACGATCGTGCAGATAATGGGGAAAATACACAGCACCAGCGTCCGGCCCAGCGAAGCCAGGAAATCCGGATTGGTAAACAGTTCCACATAGTTTTCAACCGTAAATCCCCGGGGGATGACCTGCGTCCAGTTGGAAAACAGGGAATAAATGATGGACACCGCCAACGGGAGCAGCAGATACACAAGAATGACCGCTATCGCCAGGACAGCGCCCACGTTTTTCTTTTTCATGCTTTGGCGCCCCCTTTCTGGAATTGCTTGCTGACCAGATTCGTCAGTCCGATCATGATGATCATGATGAGCATCATCGTTACGGACAGCGCGCCGCCCAGTCCCTGACGTATTTTCACGTCACCGACGAAACAGCCGGCGATCTGGACCGGAAGCAATGAGATATTGTTCATCATGATCGCGTAAACGGTGGCGTAGGCCGCCAGCGCGTTGGCGAACAATACGGAAAACGTCCCCATGATACTGGGCATCAGTACCGGAACGCCGATCTTGCGCCAGAACGTGCTCTTCCCGGCCCCGAGCAAGGTGGACGCTTCCTGCCACTCCTTGCGGACACCGTCAAACGCCGGGATCAGCAGCAGCGTGGACAGCGGCACCTGGAAATATACGTAGATCATGCTGATGCCGTTGGATGTGTACAGATTGTAATTGGCTATGGCGTCAATGCCAAGCGCGCGGCCGATCTGTACAACGATACCCGCGTTGCCGAGCAGGATCATGAATGCGAACGCCAACGGTATGCCGGCAAAATTGGAAACCATGTTCAGGATCGTCATGAAGATCGAATTCAGTTTCCCGTGGGTCTGATGCGCCGCCCGCGCACCGATAAAAGCGATGACGATACCGATACAGGACGATATCAGCGATATCTTGATACTGTTTATGATCGCTTTCTGATACAGCAGTTTGGCGAAAACGGTCTCGTAATTTTCCAGCGTGAAGCCCACGCCTTCGTCCGGACGGAAGCTGTTGACAACGACCATGGACAGCGGGATGAGCTCGTACAGAAAAGCTACGAGCAAAAAAGGTATCAGAGCGAATAAATATAGAAATTTTCTTCGTTTCATAGATTCATCTCCATTTGCTCTCCTGGATCTTTCCAGCGTAAACATAAAACGCAGAAAGGGGAGCATACTTACGCACGCTCCCCTTAACGACTGCTTCACTTCATCATATAAGTCTTATCAAGCCGTTGGATCACTGAACGAGCAGCGGAAGGATTTCTTCATTCCATCTTTCCACAACAGTTGCACAAGCCGCGTTGTAAGCGTCTGTGTCTTCCATGGCGATCGCGTTCGCGTAATCTGCCTGCTGGAAAGTAGCGTCCTGGATCTCCTGCGGGATCTCAACATCTGTACGGATCGGGATAGCGCCGGCTTCCGCCAGGTTCGCCTGTCCTTCATCGCTCAGGATGTATTCTCTGGTCAGCATGGCCGCATGCGGATGAGGCGCGTATTTGTTGATAACAGACGCGTATCCGCTGGTGATCGCGCCGTCAGACGGGATCGTCGCTACCATGTTGTAATTTTCGATCTCGTTCTTATACGGAACGCCGGTGAAGCTCCATACAACACCGCAGGCTACTTCGCCTGTCTCAAAGTTCTGCTTCAGGATATCCAACGTATTGATCCTTCCGGCTTCCGCCATTTCGGTCCAGAATTCAAACGCGGGATCCAGGTTGTCCAGGTCGCCGCCCATCGCGAAGTTGGACGCGATGATCGCTGCCTGAGCGTTTCCGCCTGTGATATCGCCTACGGAAACCTTATAGTCGCCGTTCTTGATATCTTCCCAGGATGTGGGCGCTTCGCCGATAAGGTCGGTATTGCTGAGGAAGCAGGTAGCGCCTGTGTAGCAGATCATCCACTTGCCGTCTTCACCTTTTGCCCAATCCGGAACGCTGTCCCAATAGGATGTTTTATACGGAAGTCCCAGATCTTCGTCGATTACCTGCTGGGCGAAGCCCTGGCCTACATCGCCGATATCTTTGGTGCCTTTCTCGCCTTCTGTCTTGAACATCTGGAGTTCCTCAGCGGAAGACATATCCGTATCGTTATGCTCAATGCCGTAAAGTTCTTCCAGGTCAGCCCATGTCGCTCCCCAGTTCGCCCAGGAATCCGGCATACCTACAGATTCAACTTTTCCTTCTTCTTGCGCCTTGGCGATGATATCGTCAAGAGACATGGAATTGTAATCTTCAGCCGCTGCTGACGTTTCTTCAGCAGCAGGCTCATCTGAGCCAGCCGTCGTCTCGCCGCCTCCTCCGCCGCTGCAGCCTGCAGCCAACATACTGAACGCTGTCAGCACCGCCACTGCTGAGATCAAATACTTTGGTCTTCTCTTCATAGAAACTCCTCCCTCCATCTTACGTTTCAAGAAATTGTGTTTCGGGGAATCAAAGATTGTGCTATTTGTATAACAGTATTCGTTTCTCCCTCCGAATTATGAAGAAATTATACCACACTAATCGGATTTTGTGAATGCCTTTTACGTTATTTTCCCCAATATTTTTCTTTATTTTTTCTATTTTTTATTTATTTCCACCAATACCGGTGAAGATGACCGTTTTGTCCCGTGAAACACAAAAACAGTCAGATTTTTCTTGACTCTAAAGAAAACCTGACTGTCTACATATCGTGATAAATGGGGATCTTTTTAAAAATGGGCAGAAAAATGGGGCCTATAGGGCTCGAACCTATGACCCTCTGCTTGTAAGGCAGATGCTCTCCCAGCTGAGCTAAGACCCCGTGTTGCTTACTTATACAATTATACACATTCCGCGAAAAAAATCAAGCCTTTCGCGAAAGAAATGGACCTTCGGGGACTCGAACCCAGGACCGACCGGTTATGAGCCGGTTGCTCTAACCAACTGAGCTAAAGGTCC